>DALZ01000057.1 GCA_002496955.1 Euryarchaeota archaeon UBA128
GCTCTAAAAACTAGCGACATTGAGGAGATTGCTAGTAAGAAATTGGGTAACCGTGAGGGAACAACGCTTGAGGTTTGGTTAGAGTCGTTATTCTCGGCTGGTAAATTGGTCAAAGTACACGGTGGCGACGGAATAGGTTGGGGTCCCTCTCCACGATGGTTAGCCGGCAAAGTTTGAATAGATTCTCGCATTTGTTAAAAATCTGGAATTCGCTTGACTGTCAAGCATCCATAATGGCAACTAAAGGACAAAATTCCAAAGCAATTAAAGTGGTAGTATGAATGGCTCAACAAGTGATGATGATGTTTTCCCAAGACAATCTCTTCAAAGCCCGCGCAAGAAGTATCTTACTTTGTATGTTGATGATCCTGTCAACAACAGCAGCATTAGCGACAACAGCAAGTGCCTCTCAAGCTAGAACTTACACCACCAATCGCGACCCGCATGATGTAGCAATTGGAGATTTCAACTGTGATGGCCATAACGATATTGCAGTGGCAACTGATGGCACACACACTATTACCGTATTATGGAATGATGGAAATGGTGATTTTTCCGAGCGGCAAGACATTTGGGTTTCAGCTAATCAAGACCGCAATGCAGATTGGGATGAATTCTCCAATGTTCAATTTATTGAGGTAGGCGAATTTACCGGAGATAGCGCCGCCGATATCGTAATTTTCCAAAGAAACAACCCGTTCAAGACGAACGACGATGGGTCACCAGCCGGTGAGCCAGGTAACGTAACAATTATCGAAAACGGTGGCTGTAATGAGAAAAGTTGGTCTATTGGTGAACGATTCACTCACTTCTGGGCTTGGGACCTAGAGGTTTCTGATCTGAACCAAGACGGCAACGATGATGTCATGATTCTTGACCTACAAGCGGACATCACCACACAGAGAGTAGTTACTTACCTCGGGCCCGTAACCTCGGCTACTCAAGGTATTATCACCAATTTAGGGCCATCTCAACAAAACACCTATCGCGCCTTTGCGGCTGGTGATTGGGGAGAATCGCAAGTTGGCGGTGGATTCGGCGGTGGCGGCACATGTCTGGACAATGACATGTGGCTGCTACGCAGTGCAGGACTTGATTACGCTACTGGACAGACCACAAATCCGGGTCACAACGATAACGTGTCAATCGTTGAATTTAATTGTCAAACCAATTCTTTCCCACCAACATACACCTACAGCCCTACTCCTACAAGCACATCCGAACACGTAATCAATATGCAAACCCCGTTCTCAAATGACCTGGCTGTTGCGGATGTTGACGGCGATGGAGTTGCTGATGTTTTAGCAATGGTTGATGATGTTGTTGAAAACATAACTTATGTCACGGCTTCTTCTTCAGGTTCGTGGTCCAATCCATCTAAAGTTCCCTTTGGGCCTTACGCAGCATATACTCTAACTGTTGCAGATTTGAACGGAGATCAAGAACCCGATTTCATAGTCCCGAGTCTTGCAGAAGCAGAAGTCTCGACAGATTCTACTGGTGCAAGCACCAACAATTACTTGTTAACCGCCCCAACTTCTATTCAGATAACCCTGTCTGATGGTAGCGGTGCTCACTTGAGCCCTCTCTCATATGCAGCAGGTTTGAGGCCACACACAGCCGAGGTTGGACAACTTGTCGGCAGTTCAACTTCACCGCTCGATGTTGTCGTCGCCCACAAGAATTGGGGCTTTGGTGGATGGAGTGATAACCTTGGTTGGGAAGGTCAATATGACACAATTTCCATAATTGAAATGGATAACCAAGACCTATCAGTATCTGGCCTAGACATAAACCCTGTCGATCGTTACATCGGCATTGTTGGTGAAGGTACTCGAGACCTCAATGTCACGGTCACCAATACTGGGATGAGTGTTCTAAACGGTTTAACGGCAAATTTGGATGTCGAGTTAAAGATTGTAGATGAACAAAACTCTACCAACCAGACAGTATATTCCAACGACTGGGACCTTCCAGAGGATGCTTCGGGTTGTGGAGCAGGTTGTTTCTGGGAATATACAGATTACGTGGACCAATCATCTTATCATTGGACAGAACAAACGACTGTGTCGTCTGGAGATAATTCAGAGGAAGCCCAATCTACACGCTCTGCTAACTACCTTAACCCAACACATTTCATGTGGGCTGGTGAAACAGTAACAGATTCTAACGGTGAGGAATGGACTGGCTATGGTGCCAATTGGGACGAAGCGATGGTGCTTCGTGATGTCGATTTGACCGGTTCTGACAGAGCGTTCATGAGTGTTGAATTGTATCGACACTTGGGCTATGACGGATTAGGATTTGTCAGCCAAAATGGCAACTTCATTATTAGGAACCTTTGGGATGATTTGGCTATGATTGAGGTCGGCAGTGAGGATACCGGTTGGTATGTTATCAGCTGTCCAACCTCAGCGTTCATCGCTGGTGCCTGCTGGTCTGGTGCTTCCTTGTGGGGTGGATTCGATGATGAACGGTTTTGGAAGCAATATATCGCAGGCATGGAGGTTGAGGGATTATACGATTACGATGATTATTACACAGACTCAAATTATGGCTGGGATAATTTCACCGATGAAGGAGTTGGTTCCTTCGACTTGAGCCCGTGGGCCGGTGAAATTATTGACTTGAGATTCAGGTTCAGGACAGGTTTTGGTGGTTCGGTATCTGATGCTAACGAATCTCTATGGTCTGGCTATGATGGATTTGCGGTGGATAATTTGACAATCACGAAACAAAACACCGCATTTTTCCCCAACACTCAGAACCTACAAACTCAAATTCAGGTGAATAATCTCGGCCCGGGCCAAGAATACGAAACCAGTCTACAAGCAGACTTCCTCAACGATACCACTTATCGTATATCTGCTTCATTGTCGAATAATGGTTGGGATGAGCAGCCGATTAACGATGAGATAGTAACTTATGTTACGCCATTCAATCTTTATGACCCAGCGCTTGAATTCATTGATTTCTTTGAACCAGGCCGCCTGTATGCTCAAGGACCATATCCGATTTCTGCAACCACCAACAACTGGGGTAACACATTTGTCGACTTTGACATTGACGCCACGGTATCTTCTGCTACACCGTCCACGATACAGTGTGGTGAACCAGCGGCTGATTGTGTTGTTTCATTCGACAATTCCACCGACGGTTCAAGATATACCGAGAATAATAACCCCAAAGGCGCTCTTTACAACGATACAGTCCTGTGCCCAACCGATTTCGTATTCAACAACAATGCATATTGGTTCGGTCATCCTTGTCGAACAGAAACTGGGACATCAGGTTATGGTGACGCATGGGAAAATCAAACTATGAGCGTTATTGACGTAAACCTAACCAACCTTAGCGGAGATTTCGTGTCTCTATCATTCGAATACTATGCAGACACATTCTTCGAGATCGACTCAGATGGCAACATCGATCCGAGTGACTTTATGTCATTGACCTTAGACTACGAAAGAAACTCAACAGATTTCACGGCTAATGTATACGGGCAGTGGAATGATTACAATGAGGATGGCACTTGTCAGGTAGATGAGGATGGTAATGGTATAGTTAACGAAACTAACCCAATTGACTTTGAAGAGATTCAATATATCGGTGATCCAAGAAATACCGATGGTATTGGCCAACCATGGAACGTGTTCTTCAACTCCGATGGTTTGGTAAAAACTACCAGTATTGACTTAACTCACTTATATGTCTACAATACGACCTCAACAGACAGTTCTGATTGGGACACTGAGTGTATTAATCTTTCAGGAACAACCGTGCAACTGAACTTTGATTTCTACTCTGATGACGATGGCCGAAATGGTATAAATGATGGATTTAGAGGAATCGGTGTAAACAATATCACCGTTAAGGAGTTTACTTTCGTCGAGGAAGCAAAGTACTCCATCACTAGAACCAATGTCGATGCCGAGGATTCCTCATCCGATATCATCGCTACGCATGACTTTAATTCTGGAGTTTACATGATTGAGGTTGAAACCATTTATGACAACACCACCTTCGGAACTAGTTGGTTTGGTTCAGAAGAAAGGTCAACAGCTAATAACATCAAGCGAGTAATTTTTGAAGTAAAATCAGTTGACATATCGTTGAGTCAACCAAACCGATTAACATGTTTGACCGAAGTCAGATTAAATTGTGTTCTCCCGATTGATAGCTCTTTGACTCACAACTGGGATATTTCTGCGACAAATGGTGTCCTTGAAGGGGACTACACATTCTACATGAATATCTTTGATGAGACAACAAATTCTCTGGTTCATACCTCCAATGCAGGTCCAGCACAAACGCTTCTCAGCGGACAAAGGGTGGACTTGTCTTTCACTCCATGGGCTGGCTATCAGGATGGACACACCTACAACATCAGTTATCACGCAGAACTCGATGATGGAACACAATCCGGTGATGCAAGATTTTTCCATGCTACATTTGCTGATAATGTCGACATCGCCATTCTCTCAGATAAGACCACAGGTACCTCAACCATCATCGAAGACTTAGCAATTATGGGCAAAACCTACACCCTGTTTACCATGAATGACTGGGACACATACTTCAAGACCAACTGGTTTACCAATTTCGATAAGATAATCCTTCCTTGGCAGGACTTCAACACTGCAAAAGATGATGGTGGCGCATACTACAAGACTTTGTCAGAGACTGTAAATAACGTCAACAGAAAGCAGGTGTTGGTCAACTTCATGAGCAGTGGTGGAACAATACAAGCCCACTTGGCGCCTCATGGCACACAGACATATGGTTTGCAAACAAGCGTAGAGCCAAGATTGCCACTCGGACTTGAGATTGCTGATCGGACAAATGGCGCTGAGATTTCCTTCAGCGATATGGAAATTTACGATCCATTCCACCCACTTATGTTCAACATCAATCAGAGCAACTTCGAGGGCTTCAGCCCAGTTGCGTCATCCGCTTTGGACATTGGCAGCGAGGCTACCAATGACGTGCCAAAGATATGCTCCGGCAACCAAAATGTGGCGAAATTCCAGCCGATAATTCATGACGGAACTGACACTGATGATGTGTTGTTGGGAATCTGCAGCTATGGCTCAGGTGGTATGATAATTTCAACTATAGATGTTGAGGCCAACTCTGAGAATGCTAGTAGCAGCACATTTGCTCTGCTCAAGAACATGCTAGATTACCAAGTCAACGACTATCCCAGTCCATTTGGTGAAATGCGTGAAGGTACTGACATCCGCATCAATGGTGAGATACCAACAGAAGCGCTTGGTGCAGGTTATGCAACTTATTACATGAAGAGTAATGCCGAATTAACATTCAGCTACACCTCAGATGCTCAGGTCGATTTGCGCACAGATTGGCTGATAGAGGGGCCAACGTCATGGACAAATGCTACTATGGCGCCCGGGCAGATAGATCACTATGTTTCGCCGCTTTTCGAAACAGATACGTCGCCTACTATGACTTTCTGTAAGTCGATTGGCACACAAGGTCTGTGTAAGCAAGAAGAGCAGTGGGTTGTAACACTCTGGCTGCACGATGACAACGGTCATTCCCGCATGCTTCAAGTAACCGTTGAGACCAATGACGACAATGCTGATGCATACAACCCGATAGTAGATGCATATGTGGTGATTAAAGAATCGTATGCAGATCAAATTAGTTTGGTGGGTACTTGTTCGATAACAAGTAACTATCCAAAATATGAAATCATGCTTGACGAGTCTGGACAATTGCCAATCGAGTTTAACGCTGGTAACTCCAGCGACCCCGATTCTTTGGATAGTTCAGGAATTGAACGATATGAATGGAAAGTTACCTTTGACAAACCTTGGGATCAGGCAATCAGCTTAACTCCAAATATCGACATCAAATACGAAGCAAGCGGAGGTATGTGGACATATGTCTTTGGTGGCTACGGAATAGACGATGAGGGCGTATCATATGCAGGCAGAAATCTAACCTTTAATCCCGTTACAGAAGCACCTATTCAGCCAATAAATATCCAATTGACTGTTTTCGACAAGGCTGGACGATATAACAATAGCATGGAATTCTGTTTTGATGTCAAACCGCAAGGGTTTGGCGATGAGCCGCCAGTAATTGATTTCACGAATTGGAACAACAGGGACAGTTACATAGACTCATACTACAATTTGTCTGGCTTTATTCAGAGTGGCTCGGATGAGAAAGATACATTCATTGAAATAACTACCAATCAATCTCTATTAGATGAGACAGACCAATTTATTCGAGATTTGGCGATAAGCAGGGGTGAGTTAGCAAGGGTTACTTCTATTGGAACAGGTGATTCATTTGAATTAAGTCTTAACATAGATGCGTTCCATTCAAACGAACCAGTGGCGCTAGAGATACACATGAGAGTTTATGAGTTCGATCCTGCGAAAGACACAGATTATCGATGGGTTGTAGAGCAGCAACTAAGCCCATTAGACTCTAACTACATCATTATTCATAACCCAACTTATATCACTCTAGAACTACCGATTTGTCGTGGCGTAGAGGTACCTGCTGAGGTAAGTATTGAAGATCCTGAAGGGGAGTGGGTATTTGTCTCGGGACAATGTGCTTGGAATGGTCTATACACCTATGCCAACGGCAACTGGACCGCTCCAGCGTCTAATGCAGGTGGTGACGGTGCAGAGTCAAGCAGTAATCTAATGCTCATAGGTGCTGGTGCTGTTGGATTAATCATTATCGTAATCTTGACGTTACTATTCCTTCGCAGAAGTGGTAATGAAGGAATGGATGGGGATTACAAGGATTTCAACCTAACCGGTGGATACCAGTCTCAGGACCCAGTAGAACAATATGTTCAGCAATTAATTGCTCAAGGCTACCCTGAAGATACTGCACGAGCCTATGCTCAACAGTATGCGGGCCAGGCAGGATTGGGTGGTGGTGTCACGATGGGTGCGACACAGGCTACAGCATCTGCTGCAACAGGAACCAATCCAGCGATGGAGGCTGCTTATCAGCAATACTACCAGCAGTTCATTTCACAAGGTTATGATGCACAAACAGCGGCAGCGTATGCTCAACAGTATGCAGCCCAATATGTGCAGCAACAACAATGACAGCGACTGTAATTGTAAGACCTGATGTTCCATGAGTTCAAAAGTAACTGGCTCTAGGGCCGGCCATGGACAAGACTGACAAGTATACAGTTGCAGATATTTCCCTCGCAGAATCGGGAGCATTAAGGGTAGACTGGGCTAGAGCTAGAATGCCAGTATTGGCAGCATTGAAGGAAGAAGCACAAATCACCAAACCATTAGCAGGGATGAAAGTTGCAGGTTGTCTTCACGTAACCAAAGAAACTGCGGTCTTAATTGAGACTATTGCAGCAGCCGGCGCTGAAATCTCTTGGTCAGGATGTAACCCACTATCTACACAAGATGATGTTGCGGCATGGCTGGCGGCTGAAGGTTACTCGATTCATGCTTGGCATGGTCAAAGTGTCGAGGACTTTTATTGGTGCATTGACAAGACTCTAGAGTTCAAGCCGACTCTGACTCTGGACGATGGAGCTGATTTAATTGTTCGAGTTCACGGCGAGAAAAGCGAATATGCTGAAGGCGTTATAGGCGGAACCGAAGAAACGACTACCGGTGTTCATCGACTTAGAGCAATGGGTAAAGCAGGTGATTTGAAATATCCTGTGATAGCCGTAAACGATGCCATTACAAAGTGGGACTTTGATAATGTGTATGGCACTGGTCAGTCGACAATCGATGGAATACTCAGAGCGACCTCAGTATTAGTGTCCGGCAAGACCTTCGTCGTTGCAGGTTATGGACACTGCGGCAAAGGTGTTGCGATGAGAGCGCAAGGAATGGGCGCAAATGTGATAATCACCGAAGTCGATCCTCTGCCGGCATTGCGAGCGATTATGGACGGCTTTAGAGTCATGAAGATGGATGAGGCGGCCAAGTATGGCGACATATTCTGTACTGCTACAGGAATGAAAGATGTCATTGTCGACCGGCATTTCTCTGTAATGAAGGATGGTGCAATAATTTCCAACACTGGTCACTATGACTGTGAAATTAACATTGACGACCTCAAGGCACAAGCATCGAGTAACAGAACAATCAGAGACAACAATGTCGAGTATACCATGAAAGATGGCAGAAAGATATTCCTCCTAGCAGACGGGCGTCTCGTAAATCTAGCGGCAGCTGAAGGCCACCCATCGGAAGTTATGGATATGTCCTTTGCCAATCAATACTTGGCTTTGTGCCGTTTGGCCAAGGAAGGTAGTGAGATGCAACCAATTGTCTATGATATCACCACAGAACAGGATCAGAGTTTAGCGGTAACAAAACTCGCTACTTTGGGCTTTGCTATCGACACTCTAACAGAAGAACAAATTGCATACTTGGACGATTACAACGCTGGAACATGATTACTCTTCTTCGTATGGCTCGGCCAAATCTGATTCCCAAAACGGTGCCTCAGCATCATCGATTTGACCTATTTCGTCTAGGTGCGACTCGAAATCTGGCAGTTCCAATTGCCAATTCTTAGGCAATTTGTTTTTTTCTTCGATAATCATCAACATACGCTCCTGCCACGCTACAGGCTTTCTCTGTAGGATATACATGTAGAGAACTGATGTGCGTATGTCTTCCGAGGTGACGCTATAACCAGTTGAAGACTCGAAATTCATTGCTCGTAGTAGATTGAAAGCGGGCTTATTTACCGTCCTAAACATATTTTTGGTAAATCGCATACCAGCGATTACGGCGATGAAAATTACCACGCTAGTCAGACAAAATGCGACTAAACCTTCACCTGCGATAAAATTGGACAGGATAATTACGCCAAAGAGCACTGGCACGGTCACCAACATGAAAATAGTAGTTTCCGAAACCGGCGCTTTGCGCATTTTTGCTTCAATTGCCAACCATCCAGGGTGGCGCTTTTCCCACGGCTTGAAATATTCACTATCATTCTGTTGAACTGCGTTGTTAAATAGTCCGAGCAGTTGATGCACACGTCCGTATTGACTGGTGGCAACATCCATGTTTTCGTTCAGTATAGTTTCAATGCGCTCTCGGCCTTCTTTGTAAAGTCCTAAATCAGCGAGAATTGTTGCCTGTTCTATCAGTGGCGTTACTTCATGAGGCGCGTGGTTTCTTACCTGCTGCCACCATTCTAGGGCATCAAACATCAAACCGAGTTCATCAGCTAGCAATCTACCTCCACGTACCCACATGTCGATTCTTGTAGGGTCAAGCTTGACTATTTGCTTCACTGCTGCCATGGATTTAGAGGCATCAATGAGATTAGCAGATTTACCATCAGCAGTCAAATGAGCGTCAGAGATAATCTGCCATGCATCAACATGTTCGGGGTCCAGTTTAACGGCTTTGTAAGCCTTTTCTAGTGCTTCTTCTCGATTGTCTGAATCAAGTGCTTCAATCGCATCGAGGTAGTGATTTTCGGCACTCATGTGAGTCTGCTCGTGAATTAATTACTTAATCATCGCGATTTCTTCTTCGAGAACGGGCATTGAGTGGTTTCGGCCCGCGATTATGAGCATGGTTGGCTGATTTGCCTCTTGCTTTTCTGAATTTGCGAACTGGTTGGTCGTGAGATCTATTGCGTTCCGCCCTAGGCTTTTCGATTCTGGTTTGCCTATCACGGCGATTTAACTGGTCGTTTTTGGGCTCGCCACAGCGGTTGCATTCTTTGCGAAATGAAAAGTTGACATTACTACATTTTTTGCATACCCAATCGTTATCAGCAAAGGTCTTTTTTTCCTTCCCTCGATGGCGCTCGCTTCGTCCATCTCGGCGAGTATTTTGCCTGTCTCTCGGACTACCTCTGCGTGCGTCGCGATAGTTGCCGCTTCTGTGGTCCGTGGTTCTTCTACGTGAATCTCTGCGTTCGAAGTTTTGTCGCGACGAGCGTCTGTCATCTCTAGATTTATCGTATCTAGGAGATTTATTTTTCTCATTGTTTCTATTTCTTTCTCGGCCACCATATTCGCGAGTAGTTTTTCTATTGCTATCACGAGCCTGTGACTTAGCCCGGATTTGAGCCTCACATCCCAAAAATAGGTTGGCATCCATCTTGCGGTCAAGGTGGGCTATGTGAGCAATTGGCTGGTCAGTATTGCCCAACACCGCATCTATTTTTCCAATGTAGGTTCCGTCATCTACTCTAACAATAATTGAGCCAAGAGCCGGAGAAGACCCAGTGAATGAGGCTAGTAGGCCCCCTTCGTGACTCTTTGATTCAATGATAGCTTTGAACATTTGATGAACATCCGTGTGTTAGTCATCCTCTCTACGGATTAATGCAGCACTAAGTAGTGTTACAGTCAATGTAGCAAGTAGCGAAACACTCGGTAATGCGCTTGTATCGTCACTGGCACTGTCGTCATCGGAGTTTGAACCACTATTGGATGTGTCTTGAGCATCAGGGTCTGCGACATTAACTTCGAGAACGCTTTCAACTCCGGATTCATCAGTGGCGGTGATAACCAGGTCATAAGTAGAAATTTCTTGGAGAACACAGGTTGCGATAGAGACATCAATTTCCCAATTAATTCCAACGGTGGTGAAGTCGGTAGCAGAAGAACCACACAGTTGTAATGCCAGGGAAACAGCCTCGCCATCCGGGTCAGAAACCGTTCCTTTGAGCGTGAATTGTAAACCCGTTGCATCCCACGTTGCATTATTGCCATCGAAACTTACTTTTAGGGAAATAACCGGTGGCAAACTTTGTTTTTCTAGGCCGTAGTCAAGCATGTATGAGAAAGCCATCATATTGTTAGCCGTTGCACTACCCATTATCATGACATCTCCGGGCTTAAGCCCGTCCATTGGCAGAGCAATAGTAATCGGTTGGTTACTCGCCATCGAGGATCTACTTGCACCCATTGAACCACTCTGGTGAGCGTGAGCGCTGACGGTCATTTCTGGGACTAAACCAGTGGGTGTGACGGTGAGGTCTATGTTTTCCCCGTCATTTATCGCCGCAGAGGCGGTGAATGGTTGGCCGAAGGTGAAATCTAATGTTTGCTCAGCCACTGCGCCAAATGGATCAATTACGCTACATGTGGCGGTTGAGGATGTAGCGCCGGAAGGTGAGGTCACAAACAAGTTACCCACCTCGTCTTGATTAGCGCTCCAGCCGCTGTTAGCAAATTCGCAGTTGAGATTCCAGCCGTTTGAATCAGTTGCCCAGGCGCTCAACTCATCTCCCGGAACGGTAAGGTAATCTGTTCCAGTCATCAATGGGATAATTGAGTTATTATTCGGCTTTGAGTTAGTCCACTGCGGTATATCATTAGATTCTGGGACGGTGGTAGTGAAGTCAATGAATAGATTCCTGCCCACGGGCCAATTGGCTTTATCATAGTCAACGTGCTGATGTATGCGCAACTTCCCATCCGGTAAGAATTCCTCTTGGGGCGCAGTGTAATCCTGTCCGCTAACCAACGCCACGCCATCGTCTTCCATGGCGTATCCGGCAATTCTCAAGCCTTGTAATGCTGGGAAAGTCATCACTAAATCGGCATTCGTCATGTTGGTGACATTCAGAGCAAGGGTAAAGTTGGATACTCCTTGGTTTGGTAGTTGGTCAAATCTCATGTTGTGATTTTCGCCCGCTTTGACAAACAGGCTGATTTGTAGGTCGTCAGTTGCTGATACAGGGATTTCTTTGCAGTCAGCCGAGGCTCCGAAGTTGGTGCATGACCGTTCTTCGGGATGATTGGGTGCAACCAGATCAACTTCATCAAGGGCGATTCCTTCCTCGACAAATTCTAGATCATTCCACGCTACACCACTATTAGTTCGATGCGGTACTCCTTCACGAATTCCGAGCCTAGTTTCCATATCTTCGATACACATCGGCCCAATTTCCCGCACCGCTTCGCGCTCATCTGTACTTATCCAATCGTTATCTCCACCTGGGGCCCCATCAAACAAACCGTCAAGATTTTCTCTGACAGTTGCCGAATTGCTGCCGTTGACATATGCTACAGCTCCCATTTCTGCAGTAGCCCAGTCTGCGCCGATATTAATGTTGAATAGGGCAAAGTTGTAGTCAAACAGGTCCTCGAAAGTGTAACCGGTGCAGTCTATATCGGATAGGCCACTACTTCCTTGTCTACCCTGTGCCTCCGTTGGTTCAGTGATGACTAATTCTTGTGTTGTCACACCAGAGCTAAAACTCATCAGAACCATCATCATAAGCATTGAAACTGCGGTGGCTGATGCATAGTATTGTCTTCCTGCCATAACTGTCGGTAGGCTCTGCTTGTCTAATACTCTTTGGATATCAGCGCAGTTAGATTTGGTTTATGGTTGTATTTTCGTCATGCGGGAATTGAACCACAACCATGGTAAGACGCTCCAAACAGCAGCAGCAAGCCATGAGACTATGGGTGGCACGCCACGGTCGATAGCGGTCAGATTTGTTTCTAACAGGTGGTGAAATACTCCATTGGGTGACAAAAGATCGAGAAAGCCTTCAATTCGTATCATCTCAGGGTTGTTCAATTCACCGACATTTACCCCTGAAGCAAAGGCAACAATAGAGGTAACCAAAGCCCACAAAAAGGTGAATAAAAACCACATCCCGACTCCAAAGGCGATTGATGTCCCCTGGTCTGTAGAGAATGTTGAGGCGATTAAACTGAAAATAACATACCAAAATAGTATTAAAGCAACAGCGATAAATGAGCTAATAGTCTCAGTAATTATGATGGTTTCACCAAGTCTGTAACAAACTAACAAGGTGGCAATCAACCACAATGACCATACCGGTATCAAAATGGCAAACCAATGACCAACTGCAATACCTATGGACTGATGTTTTCTCGGCATTGGTTGAGATAACTTAACTTCGAGTACACCGCTAAATCGATCCTTGCTTATCCCATCGAAGGCAAGTAATACCCCACACATTGTTCCGGCAAAAACAACTCCTAGACTGGTGTAAAACATCACTTCCATGACACTCTCCGGTTTTACCCCCCCTGGTAGCATGATATCTGGGTCAGCAAATCCCCATGCCATGCCGGGGATAAATAGAATCAGAATGGGCATCATGATAAACATCCTAGTGGAGGTCAATTTTTGTCTGACAATTCGTTTGATTGTTGAAAATACTTGAGGATTAAACATGTCACTCCTCCTCCCCAGTGTTCCTGAGCGGGACCATAGTAGTGGGTTGAATATCCATACCAATCTCCTCAATTTCTAATCCAGTAGCACAGCACAATAATTCGACAATGTCGGGGGATTTTCTCCGCCATTCGGTAATTTTATGACCTCTTGCGATTAAATTCTCGATTAGGTTAACATCTGGGTGTTGAATTACACAGCGCCAATCAGTTGCTTCGATAGTCTGCTCGATCACCACTCCATTCTCTAGTATTGTCTCAAAGGGAGGAATATCGCCAAGTCCGCTCAATTCAATTCGGTTATCCAATCCAAGGATGGTCTCGATTTGGTCGATTGAACCATCAGCAATGATTTGTCCACGGTGTATCAACAAAAGATTGTCTATCAAGTCGACAAGTCCGTCTACTTGATGTGATGAAATTATAATCGCAACACCTCGGCTAGCAAGCTGTTTAATCATTTTTTCAACAGATTTCGCAGCCACAGGATCCAAACCGTTGAATGGTTCGTCTAGGAGGAGGATTTTCGGGTTTCCCATTAATGCAATAGCAAGGCTCAACCTTTGGCGCATGCCCTGACTTAATTCATCCAGTGTCGAGTCTCTCTTTGATAACAAGCCAACTAATTTTAACAGCTTGTGTGTATCAATAGTTTTGCTTCGCATTTCTGCAAACTGCTCAATAGTTTGACGAACCGTTGCTCTGCCCGACCATCTCACTTGCTCAGGCATGTGGCCCACATTTGATCGGAGCTCGTGCCCAAGGCTTTCACTCGACTCACTCAGATCTGTACCGTCGAGCAGAACGGTTCCTTGATCAATTTTGTTGATGCCTGCTAGCACTCTAAGAAGGGTGGTTTTACCCGCTCCGTTAGGGCCAACTAAGCCTATTATGGCACCTTTCTCAAGGGCGAAGTTTAATCCAAAGATACCTGGCCCATTTACTGAATGCCACGGTTTTAGGAACCTCGGGCGAGGAATTTTATGACGAAAAGTGACATCGACTATCTCGATTGCTTTGTCTGCCATGTTACGGCCTAATCGTTCAACTATGACAAATTAACTTGGAAGCATATATCCTTGCAAAACATTATTGCTAGGGGACCAAATCATTAACACGGTTAAGATGATTGCATCTGTGGTTGTATCACTACTGATGATTGCAGTTTTGTTCATCATACCGCGCATTTTCAATAGATTATTTGATGACGAAGAAATAAGTTACGCAGAGGCATTTGGTGAGAATGGTTTTCATGCGCTGCTTGCTGGTGTAATACTGCTCTGGTTCATTCCATTTGGCATATTGATAATTTTCCCGGTAGCAATTCTACTGTCGATACTAAGCCCGGCCGGGCGTCAATCATGGCATCATTTCGGCAGAATTAGAATTTATGCCATCGCCTCGATGATGGTAATACTGATGCTGGGCGGTCTAGCGCCTACTGCTGACCCAAGAGCGCCTCAGTCTTGGGGCGAACCATTGTTCGATGAAAATCCCAAGGCACCTTTGTATCCGTCCGGTAAGCAATTTACTTGGCTAATGTTACCAAATGATGGCGGTCTAAATGTGGAGATAGTTCAGTCTTTATCTGTTAGAACACCGCATCAATTTACCAAGTTTTCAGCAGCCTCATCAACACTATTACTCGCCGATTTGCTAAACATGCAACAATCTAGATTGAATCAAGCCGTACAGTTACTTGATGATCAAATAGTCTTTGACCTAGATGAGGACGAAATGAAATTAGTCCCAATAAAAGACAAGAAAACGCATACCTATGATGTTAATTCAAACCAAGCAGAGGTTCAGATACGCTTGTTTGAATTGAGGAGTTTGACGCTTAGTTCTAATCCGGACGGAGTGAAAGTTGGCGAGGTCTTCTGTGCAGCAGAATCATCATGGCGAGGCGAGTTAGATGTTCTTGTCGTAGTTAGGCCAATAGGACATACTGGCCTGTCGAGTGACAGATATGCAGAACGGCTTACTGCGCAATGGATTGCCTCGTAAAAATCGAGTAAATTGATATTTTAGGTAAACCTAATCTTTTAGTAGGGCATTATGGTGGCCGCCTTGATAAGAGGTATATATATGAACCAATTGAAAATAAAAGGAATGATATTGATTGTACTGATGGCAGCAGCAGGACTAGCCGGCTGTGTGGGCGATGACGATGACGATGAAACTATTACTGAAGGCGGCTACACATACGCCTCAAACGTCGATAATCACCGTGCACTAATGGCTGACTTGTGTGACATCAAGGCCGCAGCCAGCTCTGATGGTGGCTACGACTTTGCTACTGCTAAGGACATCTACATGAATGGAAAGAACGCAGAGAAAGATGACGGAAGTTACCGAACACTAGCTGGTTTTGCTGGTGCTGACGGTAAGAAGCACGGATATGATGCATACTACAACCAATCTGGCTCCATTGGAGCGCACATCATGGCTGCTCTTGACGGCACTGGAGATTTTGCTGGCACATCTGACACAGTTAGATACCAAGGAATCGCCAAACTGACCGCAAACATGGGAATGATTGGCTACACAATCCACGAACTCAACGCTGCAATTGCTAAGGCTGATGCCGGTAACGTCGATGACGACACCGGAGCACCACACAACTGGGACGAAGGCTGGGCCTTCTTCCACGGACCTGAGGACACACTGGGTTGCGCTCCAGCAAACACTTTCAAGAAGCGATCTGCTGACTTTGGAACTGAAACTGACGGAGTATCTAACACATTGACCGCAGTAACTAACGCAATGGTCGACGGTCTAGCAGCCCTCCAAGCAGAGGATCAGGCTGGCTACACAGCAGCTGCTAACACTGTTGTTAAGAACGTCATGATTACTTACACCCAAGCAACCATGAAGTAT
>DALZ01000139.1 GCA_002496955.1 Euryarchaeota archaeon UBA128
TGGTGGATTCGCAGTGTCTTGGGATGAGGATCCTGTATGTGAAAACATTGGACCGCAGTACTTCTCTGAGGATGGTTCAGGAATTCTAATTCCATTCCTCGACAAATGTCAAGACGATAGAACCTCGTCTGAGAATTTGTCAGTCTCTTTTGAGATATCCGATGAATCGTTAGTTGTTGCGTCAATGGTTCAGGACGATATTAAATTGATAGTGCAACCGGAACAATCGGGCACAGCGACGGTCACAATAAGGACTGCAGATAATTCAAACAACATCTGGGAGGAGACATTTGTGGTTTATGTTGAAGAAGTAGATGATCAGCCTGTATTGGCAGAATTCCCGTCTGTTGTGGTTGTTGAGTCTTCAGTCACTACTGCAATACCTTTCTCCTACTTTGATATTGATTCAACCTCAATTATTGTTACAACTGATAAATCGTGGGCAGTAATTGATTCAACATCAGCAACAATCGTTGTTACACCTCCAAACACAACTGCTTCGACACCCATAATTGTCACTGCCTGCGACCAAACATCTTGTGTTAATCAAACATTAGTGCTAGAAGTGATGTCACTGGCTGAATTGTTTATTGAAGAGATAATTATCGATGCAGAGGATATCTCACAGGGCGATGTTGTGCCGGTTAGAATCTATGTGAGGAATGGTGGCAATAGTGAAGCTGCACTTATTTCAGTTAGGTGTCAATCTGAAAATAATTTAGTAGGTATCAGGTCGATACCATTGCTGACCTCAGGGGAATTGGCTGTAGTTACTTGCGATTGGCAGCAGTCTAAGTCAGGTTCACAAACAATGTCAGTAGAGTTAGATCGAGTGAACCAAATTATGGAGAGTGATGAATCAAATAACATTGAACAGATAATAATTGAGGTTGCTCAATCTGCAGCAGACACCTCCGGCGATGAAACAGTCATTTCAACCACGGCATTGTGGACAGCAACGCTGATTATTGTCACACTAATTTTCGTATTATTTGTCGCATTCGCTCCAGGTAAAATAAAGAAATTGTGAATTTGATTATTCAACCACCCTTTGTCGGATAATGTCTAATTGGCCCTATAATTTGATAAGGCAAATGTGAAACCTTAGGTTACTTTGAGACTGTGGGGGTCGTTCAACTTAGGTTGACAAAGTAGGATGTGGGAACATGTCGGAATTAAGAATTAGAATAGAAACAGAAGAATATATTTACGAAGAATATGTTGAAGCATGAACATGGCTATTTGTTCCACTGTGGCGGATACCTGTCTGGTTCCATCAGTATCATAACAGGTTTTCCAATTTCACCGTTGGTTGAAGTTGACAGTTCTTCAAATCCTTTGGTCATTTTTACGATACCAACAATCTCGTTTTTTGAAGTAAATGCAGCTACTTCAAGGCCGCTTGATAAACTAGAACTAACCTCAATTAATCCCGGTCTCAGTAATGGAGCGCCATGACATAATGCGCTTGCTGCGCTATCTTTGACGATGATATATGGCTTATCTAACAGTAGTTTTTCTGTTGGATGAATTATTTTACTAATTGCTTCTGGTCTATCACACTCTTTCCAGAGCCAAATAGCATCCGCAACTTGCTGCAAAGTGACGCAATCTTCTAGCGAAAATCTCCCGGAATTTTCCCGTCTAAGTTCTTTTAATTTTACTCCGAAGCCAAGCATGAGGCCCATGTCTCTTGCTATCGTTCGGATATACGTCCCAGCTTCACAGACAATTTTGACAACTGCCTCTTTCTCTTGCAATTCAATCAATTCAAAATTGAATATTCTTCTGGTTCTAACCTGTACTTTCACTGCTGAAATCTCAGGGGGGACATTGTATATACGTCCAGTCATTTTGCCGATAATTTCACTCAACTCACTTTTGTTAGGAACTTGCGCAAACTTTAGGACAGCAATGTAGGTTTTGTTAGTCTGTAAGATTCCTTTAGTTAACTTCATTGATTTACCTGCCATTAATGGTAATACGCCGGTAGCAAATGGGTCTAAGGTACCGCCATGACCTAACCTATCGAGTCCAAGCATATCTCTTACCCACGATGCGATTTGATGAGATGTTGGCCCAGGCGGTTTGTCGAGAAGAATAAATCCAGATGCAAGTCGTTGCTCTATGCTGAGTTGCTCAGGATCGAAACCATTGCTCGAGGGTTTTGAATTATCACTTAATGCAACTCGTGGCATTTAGGATCCCCCAATAATGTTGATTGCTTCGTCCAACACATTTTGTGCTGTCATATCTGATGCTTCAATAATGTGGGTATAAGGTGTCGGGTCTTCAGGTAAGAACCCATACATGTTTTGGTATCTTTCGTTGTCTGTCGTCAGTCTACTGGCGTTAGCCTGTAATGCAGCAGTTAGGGATATTTGTTCACGCTTCGCAACCCGTTTTGCTCTCTCTTTCTCAGAGACATTGAGCCATATCCTTATGCAATCTGCGTTTAATTTAAACGCCCACCATCCGGCTAATCGAGATTCGACTATGTTGATGTGGCTATCTAAAATGCGTTGCCTTAATATTTCATCTAGTTCTAAATCCACGGATTCATCATCAGAGCACAAATCACCGAATTGCGCTAGTGTTAATCCACGATTATTGGCTTCGTTACGGAAAATTTCTCCGCCATTTATCGAGGTCCAGCCTAGTTCCTCTTTCAATCCTGTGACAAGGGTTGTTGTGCCACTTCCCGGATGACCAGAAATGGTAACTTTGTGCATGTGATTACACCCATTGGTGCCGACAAACTTCACACTTTTTCTGACGAGGACCAAGCTTAGTTATCATGTCAATGCCACACTTAGGGCAATTGAGTCCGCTTACACCGGAGTAAGTTTTTGTTTTACTGGATTTTTTCTGGGTATCCAGTTTATCAGAGTCTTTACTCGATGCTTTCTTTTTGGTCTGAGATTTACTCTTTTTCCTTCTACGCTGAGCATTTTTGTCAACAGACTTCCCCTTACTAGCAACAAGATGTAACAACGGCTCCTTTAGTTTCTCACCCGATGCCACAACCGGGTGGCTTCGGTATCTGAATAATTTGATATGTCGGTCGACGACTCTGCCAAATGGCGCACTCATGCAAATGTAAGCACATATCCACGCCGGGAAAAATAGGAACTTTCCAGACAACAGGTTCCACTCAGAGGCCCATGGTAATGAGACATAATCAACCCTAAAAGTCTCAACAGTGGTGGTCAACCACGAAAATACGGCAATGATAATTATCATAGTGAACATCATTGGCTTCATTGCACCCATTTGGACCTTTAATTGCTCTGGCATCATTTGTTGTTGGAGAATAGTTGCCTTTTCTTGTAGAATAGGATCTCTTGATAATCTAGCATCATTCATCATACGTCTTATTTGACCTTGCCTGTGACCAATGTGTGCTTGCTCTATAGGATCTAGGAAGAAACTCCTGAGCACCGTATTTAGTAACATTGAGAAGGTTCCAAGAATAAGAACTGTCATGATAAAGAACGATTCTTCTGGCAAAACAGGAGAAAGAATTGGGTCAGCCATTCCACCCATTGTTGACCTAATTCCAGGATTCATAATCAACAAAGTCATTAGAATCATGACCATTAACATCATCATCATAGAGCCACCAGGGGGTTGAGGTGGTGGCGGTGAGTTACCATTGGCCATGGTTACCGCAACCTGACTAAGGGCATGAAGGTTGGCATCAAAATCCTCGCAAATCTAATAATCATATAGCAGTGAAATTCAAACCATTAGCCGGTGTAGCGGACTTTATGCGCAGAAGAGAGCCTCTCGAAGTTGAGACCAACTGGAAACACCCTCTACCAATGCCTATGCCTCATCAACCTGTTTGTGTGACCCAACTTGAGGCTATCGAGCAAATATCATTGCTCGCTAATCAGCCTAGGATTTTCATGTGGACAGATGATGAACGCCATTGTATCAACGGCTGGGAATTCTTGGCTAGTGTTAGACAGGGGGTCCCTCCACAAGGTATAGAGGCGGAGCTAAACGCTTGGATGGTGCAATACCCAGATGCTTGGCTTGCCGTAGATTTGCGTGACGGAGTAATGCCACCATCAACATCTAGTCCAATCGAGGAATTCTTAGCGCAACTACCACGGCAAGTGATTGTTATTGTTTCTGGCGACTCCAAGGGCGAAGTCTGGCCAACATGGTCCTTGCCAGTTTAATCCGATTACAGATCGACGAATGAGAATCCACAAGTCACGCAGGTGTCAGCATCTTCTGGGCATGAAGTTGGACACACTGGGCAATCCTTACCGTTTTGCTCTGCAGAATCATCCGGAGCATTTTCTGTGGTTGCGTCAGCCTCAGATTTTGTTTCGTTCCAGGCCTTTGCGGCTTCTTCAAGTTCTGCCTTTTTCAAATAGCCGTTGTCATCGAGGTCGAAGTTTACTGCATGTTCAACAAAAGCATCTCTATCATCAGCGCTGATTTCGTGAGCATCCATTACTCTCAGTAGTACATCCTCTCTCCAAGTCACGTTGGGCTTGCTATCGACTTCATCGCTATCTGATGCCTCGTTTTGCGACCCCTCAGTTGGCTCTTCAGTTGGCAAGTCGCTGTCACTGCTCTCTACCTCAGTTTCTGGCAAATCATCGGTTTCAATTTCATCACCGAAATGAACTCCGTGGAACTTATTCAATACGTCACCGTCGACTTCACCACTGCCTTTGATCTCAAAGCATACCTCTAACCGTTCGCCTTTACCAACCATGGGCACCATCCAACTTGCTTGGGTACCTACATCAGTCTCTTCTGTAGTGATTTCACAGTCGTCTCGCTTACCATTGGCTCCCTTAATATACCAATCTTTTATCTCAAAATTATTTGGAATCACGTCATTTATGTAGATGTCTTGGAGTGCAGTATCTCCATTATTTTCAAACAAAATGAGTACTTCGTATCGACCCTTGCCACCTAGTGGAATAGCTTGTTTTCCAGCAGAGAAATCTCTTCTGTTGTGAATTACTCTTATAGCCGGTGAATCGGAGCAATCTCGACCGCATACAGGGCCAAACCTTTCAGCACTGAATTCTGCTCTAAGTGGTGCTACAACTTTTTCATTCTGTGGCGACGGGTCGGGGGCAATCAATTCATAACCTATCTTGATTTTCTTGCCTGGCTCAAGGCCAAGAGGACCTCTGGTGCCGATAGTCATGGTCAAAGTGTGACCATCACCGTCTGGAGATTTGTATTCTTTCTCCAAAGTGATACCACTGCTAATTTCAGCCTTAAACTGCTCAAGCTCAAGTTCCTTTCCGTCAACGCTTATTTTCATCGACTCAACATCGGGGGCTTCAAACAATCCTGGTATGTCATCAGTAATTCTCATCAGATTAATGGTTGCTGAACCACTGTTGACTAGTGTTATATCGACTCCAACTTTTTGATTGCGGTATGATCTCAAGCCAGTAGTTGAGTATTTCTTACTGACATCAGCCTCCAATACATCAAACGAACTTTCTTCTAAGTTGATAGAACCTTCTGTTGAGCGAACTGCGTGTGGTAGTATGGTGTAGGACAGATCATAAGTAAAGTCTGGTTCTGATGTTGCAACTACAGTCCTTTCGTCAGATTCCCATTTGCCGTTTGGCAATACATCTTGTTCAACATCGTGAACATCGAATAATAATTCATTACTACCTTTCATTCTTACTTGTAGTTTCACTAAGTCAACAGCAAATGATGACCGATTTTCAAATATAGTTTTGCAGATCCAATTATCTGGGCGTTCGTCTTCTCGCACTCTCATGTAAGTGAATCCTCGGCAAAACGCATCTAACTCTTTGAAACTAAGATTCGATAATGTCGATTCAGCGGTATATGTCGCTGAGGCCGACCCTGCTTTGATGGTTTTAGTTCCTGAAACAACTATTCTTCCTTCAATTGCTAACACCTGTTTTTCGCCAGCACCTAGACTGCCAACCGTCCATGTTAGATTCTTTCCTTCTATAATTGCGTCACCGGTGTTATCAAAAATTATCTCATCAGGTATTGGTCTGGAAACTTCAACATTATCTAACGAAACCGAGCATAAATTTTCCACTTCTAACTCCAAAGCGATTGGTCCCCCCTCAGCACCGTGAGATACTGATAGTGAGCGCTCTTGGGATCGGGCAGGGTTTGTGTCTAAACGTTCGCGGAGCGCCATCATACGCATGCCTTCTACCTTATACTTCATACTGTAATTCTTGCCAGCTTCGAGTTCGTCTACCGAAACATGATCTCCACCAATATCGGTTGAATCTGCATTGTCAAGAATTACATCTATGTCGTAGATTCTGTCGTCGGTTGAGGGATTGTTGATGGTAAGAGTTCCCTTTACCGTCTGTTTTACAATTTCGCCGTCTGCAGTTAGGGTGGCATTTTCGACTTCATGGAGACTTCCTTCAAGTTTGTCACCAGGCACTTTTTCAACCTCATCACGAGAACGGATTGTTGCTCCAGCTTGTTCGCCAGACAAGTCATCTGGTGACATATTCTCTTGCTCTGCTTCGCTTTCTTCGGCAGGTATGTCGGCGAGCGGGGCTAGTAGCGGGTCGTTTGCTACAGTTGGTTCAGGTTCCGCATCATCGACGGCAGGCGTTAGTGGTGCAAGAAGTAAATCAGCAGCACTGGAATTAGTGGTTGTCGGCGGTATTTCAGGAGGTGCTGGTGGAGTTGGTGGTGCTAGTAATGCATCTGCCAAAGCCAAGCCCGGTGGGGCTGGAGGTGCATCCATTGGTGGCATAGGCGGCATT
>DALZ01000170.1 GCA_002496955.1 Euryarchaeota archaeon UBA128
TGAGATGGACAGGCCACTCATATTTCGATAATTCTGGATGAGCAGCAACTTTCGCAAGGGTTTCATCAGAATGCAAGGTTATCGCCGGCCATCGTCTGACGCCATGGGTTTCACTTGGTATCGGAGTGGTGGCATCCCAACACAATCTTTGCCGCTCATCATCAAAGAACAAACCACGACCGACATCAAATCTTGAGGTTAGTTGCCAAAGCAGCCTTCTTCTGGCCTTTTCGCAGTTCAAATCCATATCATCATTGGTGATAAATAACCATCTCAGGCATTTTTTAGAATCTAATTGCCAAATTGAATTTTTCAATTGAGAAATTCGCTCTATTCTTGCTCCTTCGGCAGCATCATTGAATTGTTCAGAACCGGTTTCTGGAGAAGGAGTTCCGTCAACATTTGTGGTAACCACTAGGATGTTATCACGTAACATTCTGGCATCTGATACTTCTGGTATTTTTTTCACAAGTTCTAGTTCGGTGAAATTATCTGATTCAGCAAGACCTTGACGCCATTTAGGAGTTTCTTGTTTGAATGAGCCCTCAAGAGGTTCATTGTCAGATCTTGGGTCTCGCTGAGGAATCGTTGTCGCATCGATGATTAGTTTGTCATGCACATTTTCGTAAGGGCTGGATGCATCTAACGAGTCAGCAACCATGCCTTCGAGAATAATTACATCGTTGGCAATTTCGACCTTATCATTTAGTGCGTCAAGTAATGCTTCCAAGTCTTTTGGGTTTTGGTCAGGGTCTACCGTAATTATCGCCTTGAGGAACATCATTTGTCCCGCTCCTAACAATCCAAGAGCAGTTTTTCTTGCTTGTCTTGGGTATCTCTGTTTGGCTGCAACTATTGCGAGATTGTGGAAACCAGTCTCTAGGGGTAAGTGTACACTTTTTACATCTCGATGTTGGAATTGTAATACTGGGGAGAATTGTCGACCAATGGCTTCACCGAGATAACCGTCTTCCATCGGCGGCAGGCCAACAATAGTCGCAGGTAACACTGCATCTTTGCGGGCTGTTATTGCCGTCACATGCATTACAGGGTATTGGCCGGTTAGGGAATAGAATCCGAAGTGATCACCAAATGGACCCTCTAGTTTTGTTTCGCCAGGTACGCAATATCCTTCGATTACGATATCTGCTTCTGCAGGCACCATCAAGTCCTGTGTGAGTGCCTTGGTTATCCTGAGAGAGCGGCTACCAAGAATACCAGCAAACTGGTATTCCGAGAGATTGTCTGGTAGCGGGGCGATAGCCGAAAATATCAGTTCTGGCGGCCCTCCCATGCAAATCGCCACCGGCATCTTCTGTGCTGCGCCAGTTGCGGCTGCATGGTCCGCCCCATGTTTGTGAATTTGCCAATGTAAACCTATTTCTTTCTCCGAAAATACTTGTGCGCGGTACATTCCTAAGTTGTGTTCACCAGATTTTGGGTCTTTGGTAACAACCAGCGGCAGAGTAACAAATGCGCCGCCATCCATGGGCCAAGTTTTGGGGATAGGCAATTTAGTCAGGTCAGTATCAAGTCTAACTCTTTGACAGTTACCTCGCCATTTTTTTCTCGGCGGCATTGCCAGTGCATCTCTGACTAACGGTAGTGCTTTCCACGGGGCTCGCATGTAGGCTCCAATATCAGGTTTCATCATCGCAACCATGCGGTCGCCAACCTCGGTTTCATGATTAGCTCCCAAAGCTCGAAGAGTCCGATCATTACTGCCGAAGATGTTCATGACCAACGGAATCTTAGAGATTGTTCCATCAGCCAGTCGCGGTTGTTCAAACAAAACGGCCGGGCCGTCGTTCTTCACGAGCAGGTCAGCGATTGCTCCAGCTTCATATTCTACATCTACTGGATTAGATATTCGCAACATCTCTCCGCGCCCCTCCAAGTGACGCATCCAGCGTTTCAGAGTTTTCCAAGCCACACTATACCCTGAGCCATTACACCTTTGAACCTGCGTAGTAATCCATACCCAGTTAACCGCTTCATTGATGGACTTATTGCACCACGGTGGGCCATGGCAGAGTCAGTCGACATAGTCGATGTGTTAGTCATTGGTGCTGGGCCAGGGGGAGGCTCGGCAGCGATACACAGTGCCCGAGCAGGACTCAAGACTTTGGTTGTAGAAGCCGATGCATCTGTCGGATTGCCAGTCCACTGTGGTGAATGCTTATCAGACCTAGCAGTGCAAAACCTTGGTCTTGAGATTCCAGACCACGTAAAAGCCCTTGATGTTAAAGGCATCAGAGTGATATTTCCAGACGGAACAGAGAAACTGCTAACCGAGCCTGGTTACGTCCTTGAAAAGCATCTGTTCGAGCAATGGTTGATGGATGAAGCCGGTGACTTGGGAGCAAAACTATACTTGGGCCATAAGGTCAGGTCGATGGAGAGAATTTACAATAGCGAAAATCAATTTTCCTATTGGAAAATTGATGGTCGTGGAGATCAGTTCCCGATTCATTGCCGAGCTGTGATAGATGCGTCAGGTGTGGCTGGTGCGTCATCTAAATTACTTGACATGGGCACGAAAGTGGAGGTTATCGCTGGCTTTCAATACGAGATGACGGAAGTAGAAAACGACGGCTACTTGGATTTCTATCTTTGGCCCCAATATTCACCACATGGTTATGTGTGGATGATACCAAAAAAAGGCGAAAGAGCCAACGTAGGACTTGTGACGACAGACAAAGGTGGGATAAAATACCTCGACAAATTTATCGAAGACACCTATCTTGACGGCAAACCCAAAGTCAATCCGCAGTGGCGGGATGAATCGTCTAGAGTTCGCCCATTTGGTGGCACCATACCAATTTCTGGGCCCAGAGAAAAAACCGTGGATGATGGTGTGATATTAGTTGGTGATGCTGCGGGCTTCACCTCACCGCTGTTCGAAGGTGGTTCACATCTCGCTCTGTGGTCGGGTAGGGAAGCCGCTGGCGTGATTGCTCGAGCAATAAAGAGCAACAATCTTTCTAAAGAAGCACTAATGGATTATGAGACGGCATGGAAGAAACGCTTCCCGCCTTATCATAAGATACTGAAAGGCAAAACTGCGCTGTATGAATTAACTGACGAGGAGATGTCGATCATGGCTCGCTGTCTACCGGATGAATTGGGCAACATGTCACCACTGCAAAAGCTTGGAATCGGCATGAAAATTCTAGTCCGTAAGCCAGTGTTACTAACCAAGCGAGTAATCTCTGTATTACTTTCTTTCGGATACAGCAGGGCCAAGCATTTTGGTTGGTAGTTCACTGAAACCACAGATTATTATTGGAGATAAAACCATCTGTAATCGGGGGTAGCCTTGGCTATGTGGGAGGCAACACTGTGGATTGCGTGCTTTGCCGCCATTGCTTTAATGATATATCCCTCATTGTATGAACGGTCTCTTGCTTCTGCTATCGCCGCCCACCTATGTCTAGCAGCGCCCTTCTTTGCCTTGGTAAGTAGGTTTCTCGTCAATGACACATCGATACAATACGTCGTCGCATTTGGTGGCGAATCTTTACCCTTCAAATACCGCTTTGCTGCAACATGGGCGGCGCGTGAAGGTCCGATATTGATGTGGGTTGTATGGTTAACCATATTGACGTGGATTTGGCGCAAGCCAATAACTGGAAAGTATCGAGAATCTATCGCATCTCGAGATTTTAGACAACGGATCGTGTATGGCTTTTGCCTTACATTACTGCTGATTGCAATTGTCCTTAATCCGTTTAAAGAAACCCCCAATTTCTTTTTTGGTGCGGGATTAAATGAACTACTGCAAACCGATTTAATGATAATTCATCCGCCGCTGATATTCCTAGCATATTCATTTTGTATCTTCATATCTGCGATTGCTCTGGCCGGCATATTCACTGAATCCTCGCCTGGTATTGATGAGCGCATACTGAGCCTGACCCGACCGGGACTGTTCGTTACGACTCTTGGCATCGGTTTAGGTGGCTTATGGGCGTATTTAATACTAGATTGGGGCGGTTATTGGGCTTGGGACCCGGTTGAAACCGGTTCTTTCCTCCCATGGTTGGCCCTCGTAGGTATTTCGCACATGCGCACACGGCCGGGTAAAGTCTCCGAAAAGGGGTGGATTGGTGCAGGCTTGGTGGTTGGTGCGTTAGCACTGTTTGCAACCTTGGTGACGAGGGCGGGGGGCGTTTGGGCATCATCAGTTCACACCTTTGTTACCTCTGAGAGTGGAACTGCACCCGATGATGCATTCTCGCGAATGATGCTGCTCAAGAATGATGCCGTTGCCGGTGTTGAAATAATGACATATCTTATGTTTATCTTGTTAATTATCGGTGCGTGGCTAATGCTTAATCGGCGTAGTCATCACGGTTATGTTACCAGTAACTCCCCTGTTTTGTTATTGATACCAACAATTGGTGCTGCGGCAGCAATTCTTTTTGGTGCAGATCTTTACCATTGGATTCCTAATTTTGCCATAGTTGGCTTGGTAATGGGCTTTGTTGCAGTTGATAAGTTAGCCAAACCATTTGCTTCTGTTGAAACCAATGGCTGGACATACTATCGTGGGCGGTTCGTTCAATCTTTACTATTATTCCCAGTGTTGCTATACATATTAGTTCCCAAAGGCTTCTTTGTCCTACTATTCTTAGTATTCTTTGCCCCGATGTATTACTCACAAAATGCCACGAAAGAGTGGATTTGGGCAAGTCTGGGCATCATGCTTGCACTTGCAGGGGCATGGTCAGGGATGATTGAAGTAATAATGGCGGCTGTAGTAATTATGGTATTTCTAGCACCGTTCCTTGTCGAGGAAGAAATTAGCAAATCTACTCGAAAACTTGTCACAAAAAGCCGTCTTAAGCGTGCAGCATTGTGGTGTTCTGTAATGCTGGTCAGTCTTTATCTTGTTCTTACATTGGTGATTTTACTGGAGAGTATAGACTCTGTAAATTTCGATGCACATGAGTTGTACGGGGCACCATTTTTACTCGGCTTTGCCGGTGCGATGCTGACATATACTCGTAGAAATTCCAACCCAGAAAATACCTTGTATGGGCTAATTGCAGTGGTTATATTTTCTTTGTTTATGGCGGTATTTTTTTCTGACACTCTAGGTGGTGATTCATCAACATCGCTCTCAGAGTATATCGACAGGGGTCTTATTGCATGGATTTCATTTCCGATGTTATTAGTGGTGGTTGGGCCTCTTATATTTGAGATAAGAAGCCAAATTAAGGCCTCGAAAAAAGCGCACTTTTGGCGGCGAATACCATTCAATGCCCACATAGTACACCTCGGTCTAGTAATTTTGTTGATAGGCCATGTGACTACCACAATTTTGGTCGATCGAGGCGATGCTAGCCATCGAATAACTCTGGTAAAAGATGAGATAATAGTAGATGGGGATTACGGATACGAATTTACCGAACTTATGGCTACTGAGGATGGCCTAGAGGTTGGCGATGGGTTCGTTGGTGCGCAGATAATCGTATATAATCACAATGATGGCGATTTTGAGGAAATCGGTACCGTTGAGCCTGGAATGTTGAGATTCGATAGAACGGGCACCGCGCGGTCAGAGGTCGATGTTTTGTCGCGCTGGTCTGGTGATATGGTGTTCATATTTGATGGCACCCAGGCACAAGGGCTGATGCAGCAAAGCTCATCCAATGGCCTAGACTCAATCAATTTGGTCCGGGTTACAGTTTACGACCTACCCGGTTCACACTTGGTATGGCTTGGATGGTCACTAATGATGCTGGGAATGTTAGGAGTAACCTACAGCGGAATCTACAAAAACAAGCAACAGACCTCAAAAATGGCGGAAATTTTAGAATCTGAATAACGCTTGCGTTAACCGAGATATTATGAAGGGGGTGTCAGTCGGGCGATTGTCCCTACAGGAGGATATATCATGGAAGATGGTGCGATAATTCATGTCGATTACGACTTATTCAGCGGAGAAACCGGCGATTTGATTGAAACAACACGTGAAGACGTTGCTAAAGAGCATGAAATGCACCAAGATGGTAGAACCTACTCGCCCATGGTGTGTGTAGTTGGTAATGGTAATCTCATCCCGGGTTTTGAAAATGCATTAAAAGAAGCGAAGGTCGGCAAAGAGGTAGACATTGAAATCGCCCCAGCAGACGGATATGGCGAAAAAGACGCTTCAATGGTTGAGACAATCAGCATCGACAAGTTGCGTAGAGCGGTTCAGGATCCGAATTCACTATACTTGGGAGCCCCAGTGAACATTGGTGGCCGTCAAGGCTACTTGTCTTATCTGGCTGCTGGTCGAGCGAGGATTGATTATAATCACCCGATGGCAGGTAAAACTCTCAGATATGTTTTCACCGTGGTAAAAGAAGTCAAGGGTAAAGAAGACAAAGTACTGGGACTGCTGGAGTCAAATTCGGGCCATTCAGGTTTCGAAGTTTCCTTCAAAGGTGACGATTTGTCAATCATTCTGCCGCAAGCTATGCTGTTTGATACTAATTCTGCAATGCTAAAATTCCGTTTGGTTACTATGATTAGAGATGCTGTTGAGTGTGGTAAAGTCTCATTTGTTGAAGTACACGAACCACGAGTAATACCCGACTTAGATGACGACAGCGGAAACGCTGATGAAGGCCTAACTAAGCTGTCAGTCAACGAGCTGAAAGAGCGACTCAAGGCAAAAGGGCTACCAGTGAGCGGCAAAAAAGCCGAGTTAATCGCTAGACTACAAGATGGTGAAGAAGAGTAAATTGCACCTACTGGCTAGCCTAATATTAATCAATCATGGTTGGTAGTGTCTGACATGGTAACAGCAGCAGAAATTGAAGCGCTGTTTGAAGATGAACCCAGGTCCCTAGACTCAAGTATTTATTCACCTCTGGAAAAGGCAGCAATATGGTCTGCCTTGGGATTGCTGCTAAGTGTTGCGTTTGGATTAATCTTCGCTAACGATTTTTTTTGGACAGACGGTCTCAAACCGATTGTCTGGGATCCGATAGTCAAAGATGCCGGAACAGCCGGCGATGCTGGCTATTCACCGGAGAATACTGCACTGTATGCTTGCACAGTTCTACTGTGCGTCTTAATACTACAAGCCGTTTTTAGGAAATGGAATCTACCAGCAGACGACAGGATGATGTATGCTTTGATAGCATGGGTAGTCCTAGCTCCGGTTTTACGAGTTCTTGAAGACTCAGACTTCTTTAATTCGGATATTGATTGGTTGTTAATCTCGCCGATAATCCATTTGCATCTCGCAGTTTGGCTTATCGCTACAGCATTTATTTCTCATAAAATGGCGAGTAAATGGGACGGCTCCACCGAGGACGAGGATCGAGAAAAAAGCCGCACAACATTATTCGTATTGCTCGGAATGATGCTGTTTTTACACTGGAGTATGCTTTACCAACCCAGTTACGCAACCCATCCTGAAATGGAGATGTATTGGATTGCCCTTAGTTTTCCCGTAGCTCTATATTGTTTATTTCATATTCTTGTGAGAACTGCTGATTGGCCGGCCTTAACTCGCGGTTTGATTGCCTTTGGCAGTGCTGCGTCCGTCCTTGGCTTGTTTCATTGGCTACAATTTATCGCCACACCGTGGCAACAAGAAAGCGGCAGAGTTGTTGAATCACAGCCATTGTGGCCGGCGCTTATTGTCCTCGGTTTACCAGCAATTGCTTGTTACTATCTTTACCGCTACGGCAAAGATGACGCACGACACATGAAATTAACCGATTATGAACCCGGTGTATTGCCAGAAGGAATAACCTTGAAATCGTGGGAAAGTGATGCTGAAAAAGTTGCCCATCATCCAGTTGAGCAACTATCTCGCAAAGCATTAATGGCTAATCCAATGGTACTGGCGATGGTGTTTGGTCAACTGTGCGACGGCTTCGCCACAATGGTCGGAATCGATTTATTTGGCTATGGGGAAAAGCATCCGGTCAGTGATGCAGTGATTCAGTTTGGCATCGGAATTGCCGATTCAATGGGCCTTGAACCCCTGATGGAGTCTGACAATCCTCCTGGAGCGTGGCTGTTTACTATTGTTAAGGCAGTCTTGGTTGCCGCAATTGTGTGGCTATTTGTCGAAATGCGGGTTGAGAGACGTCAAGTTCACTTACGAATGTTGATTGTACTTGCCGTTCTAATTGTTGGACTCGCTCCGGGGTTACGGGATATCGGTCGCCTGACCTTGGATGTTTGACAAAATAACTTGAACCGTTAAATGTCGAGTCTTCTTGCCTTGGTTTGAGGGGTCCTATGGATAGATTACCAACTAGGGTAAATCGCGCAGATCCCGAGTATCAAGCACGTAAAGAACACAACATTGGCCTCATATCTGCGCTACGCTCTAATCTTGATACCGCCTCCAACGGCGGTGGCGGTAAGTATGTTGAGAGGCACCGGAGTCGCGGGAAACTACTACCTCGTGAGCGAATAGAACGAATCATTGATCCAGGGACTGCATTTTTGGAATTATCTCCCCTTGCTGCGTATGGCCTCTATGACGGCCGAGCTCACAGTGCCGGCATCGTGACTGGCGTTGGCATGGTTCACGGGCGAGAGTGTCTATTCGTTGCTAATGATGCAACTGTCAAAGGCGGTTCATACTATCCTATGACTGTGAAAAAACATATCAGAGCTCAAACGATTGCCCATGAAAACCACTTGCCATGTATTTACCTAGTTGACTCAGGCGGGGCATTTTTGCCTATGCAGGACGAAGTTTTTCCAGATATCACCCATTTTGGCCGGATATTTAGAAATCAGGCGCGAATGTCAGGTGATGGTATTGCCCAGATTGCTGCCGTATTGGGTTCCTGTACTGCTGGCGGGGCTTATGTGCCTGCAATGTCAGATGAGTCGATAATCGTCAAGGGTAATGGGACAATCTTCCTGGCTGGACCACCGTTGGTTAAGGCAGCCACTGGTGAACAAGTGACCGCTGAAGAGTTAGGAGGGGCAGATGTTCATACTGCTCAGTCAGGTGTTGCAGACCATTTTGCTGAGGATGAGGGCGAAGCACTACGTATGGTCAGAAATATCGTTGAAAACCTTGGACCAAGGGAATTGGCACCGTCTGTTGGGGGAATTCCTGCAGACCCTGCTCACGATGTTGAGGATTTGCTGGGTCTGATACCAGCGGATAACCGAACTCCTGTTGACATCAAAGAAATAATTGGGCGAATTGTTGATGATTCAAGATTTCATGAGTTCAAGTCACGTTATGGAACTACGCTTGTCTGCGGTTTTGCTCACATTCATGGGCACAAGGTTGGCATAATCGCTAACAATGGCATCTTGTTCTCGGAATCCTCGATGAAAGGCGCTCACTTCGTCGAGATTTGTGGCCAACGAGGCATACCACTGGTATTCCTGCAAAATATCACTGGTTTCATGGTTGGCAAAGCATACGAAGCAGGCGGTATCGCCAAGGACGGTGCCAAATTAGTCACCGCTGTATCTTGTGTTAATGTGCCAAAGTTTACCGTAATAATCGGCGGCTCACACGGCGCAGGTAACTACGGAATGTGCGGCCGAGCCTATGACCCTAGGTTCCTATTTATGTGGCCAAATAGTAGAATATCAGTCATGGGAGGTCCACAAGCAGCTGATGTTTTGGCCACAGTCAAACAAGACCAGCGCGAACGAGAAGGTCTTCCACCGATGGAAGGCATCGAACTAGAGCAGTTCAGGCAACCAATACTTGACAAGTACGAAACCGAAGGAAGTCCATACTACTCCACTGCAAGATTGTGGGACGATGGGATTATTGATCCCAGAGATACTAGGGATGTCCTCGGATTGTGTTTGGCAGCGGCTAGAAATGCGCCGCTACCGGAAGGTAAATTTGGCGTGTTTAGGATGTGATTTTGCAATTGAAAATTTAAATTCGCAATTGGGGTTTTTTATTATGGATTATACCGAGACATTACCGACAACCGAACTGGTATCTGTGAGAATTGATGGTGCGATATGCTACCTGACACTTGACCGAGCAGAGAAATACAACGCGATGAATGTTCAGATGATTAACGAGTTATGCGCATTATTTGAGTGGACTGCATCAAGAAGTGTGGGTCACACCGGTGAGTTATTTGGTGACGGTGGAGCGCCAAATTTGCGTGTTCTCGTTGTTTCTGGTTCAGGTAAGCATTTCTGTGCCGGTGCAGACATAAACATGATGCGTGATGCAGGGGCTAATACCCCCGAAGAAAACCGTCGAGATTCGGAACGTCTTGACCGGCTATTCAATGGACTGTGGTCTCATCCATGTTTTACCATCGGTTCGATAACTGGCGTCGCCCTTGGTGGAGGGGCCGGTTTAGTCGCTTGTTTGGACCACGTCATCGCTCGAGAGAGTGTAAAAATCGCCTTATCCGAGGGGAAATTAGGCATACTTCCAGCAGTTATCGGGCCCTACGTCTATCGTCGGTTAGGTTCTGCATGCTTCCGTCGTTTAGCTATGCAGGCTAGTAGAATTGGTGCGGCTGAAGCACTTCGAACCGGATTTGTTGACCAGGTGGTTGAATCTGAAATTGAAATGGGCGAGGCGATTAAACAAATCATTGCTGAGGTTATGACTACTGGCCCGTGTGCCGTTACGCTTGCCAAAGAGCTCACTTTGAGCTTTGATCGATGGACAGGCAGTGATGAGGAATTGCGCCAATACACGCTTGATTTCACTAGCCGAATGCGTGGCTCTGAGGAAGGCCAGGAAGGCCTTTCATCATTCCTTGACAAACGCGACGCCAACTGGAAAACTTGAGTCGGTGATTGGATGATTAATACGGTGCTTGTTGCTAATCGTGGTGAGATAGCCTGTAGAATCCTTCGCGCTTGCAATGAAGCAGGTCTCAACTCAATAGCGATATACGCACCGAATGACGCTGGAACCTTGTTTACAGAACTAGCCAGTAGGTCTGTTCGATTAGAAGGTGAGACTATCGCAGATACATATCTCAACCAACAGCAAATACTCGCTATTGCTGTCGAATATGGGGCAGATGCGATTCATCCGGGTTTTGGATTTTTATCCGAGCGAGCAGATTTTGCTCAAGCAGTTATTGATGCGGGTATCAATTGGATTGGACCTGCCCCGCAAGCTATTGAAATGATGGGCGACAAAATGACTGCGAGAATGACGATGAAAGCCGCTGGTGTCCCTGTAATACCCGGCGAAGAGATAGATTCTGACGATGAGGCAGAAATGGTAGCAGCAATCGTGGAGTCAAGTCAAAGAGTAGGCTACCCGTTGTTGCTCAAAGCCTCATCAGGTGGCGGAGGAAAAGGCATGAGAAAGGTCGAAGACCCCGATGAACTTGTTGAGGCGATTATGAGTGCTCGCCGGGAAGCAATAACAGCATTTGGTGACGGCCGAGTGTATGTTGAGAGGTTACTAACCGGCTCCAAGCATGTTGAAATCCAAATTTTAGCCGACAAGCATGGTCGAACAATCCATCTTGGTGAGCGAGAGTGCAGTGTCCAAAGGCGTCATCAAAAGGTGTTTGAAGAGTCTCCATGCCCTGTTATGACTGAGGGTCTGCGCTCGAGGATGGGCGAGGCCGCCGTTTTAGCAGCAAAAGCCGTAGATTATGTTGGCGCAGGCACCGTTGAATTTCTCCTTGCCGCTAACGGGGAGTTTTTCTTCCTTGAGATGAATACTCGAATTCAGGTTGAGCATCCCGTTACTGAGATGGTTACAGGAGTCGATTTGGTTAGAGAACAACTGCGAATTGCTGCGGGTGAACCGATGAGTTGTGGTGAACTGATGATGCGTGGGCACTCCATCGAGGTCCGATTATACGCGGAAGATGCGAGCAATAACTTCTTGCCTGCAATTGGGCCATTAGCGATCTTTAGAGCTCCGCAAGGGCCGGGAATTAGACTTGATACCGGCGTAAGAGAGGGCGATTTGGTGACTCCTAACTATGACCCAATGCTTGCTAAATTGATTGTTTGGGCTCCTTCACGGTCTGAGGCACTACAGCGCATGCGCCGGGCATTGGATGAGTTTGTAGTCTTGGGAACAACAACTAACATACGTTTCTTGAGGGAGTTGTGTGATAACCGTGATGTCGTCTCTGGCAGAACAGACACTATGCTCATTGAACGAGTGTGGCCCGATGGTTGGCATCCAGATTACGAAGAAACAACCCTTGACGCAGCACTAATGGCTGCTGCAATCAGTGAAAGTGCAGGTTTACACCGTGCTGTTGTTGCCCAAGCAGGTATCGAAAGTGGCCCAACCAGTCCTTTTCAAACCCTGAATAGGAGGTATCCATAATGCAGAACGAATTCAAAGTTGGTGGTGAGAAGGTTGAGGTAACCGTTGCCAAAAATGACGAAATCTGGTCGCTTGGCGAATATTCTGGCCGGATTGTCGGTGATGGACGTATCTTGATTACTGCTGCAGATGGCCAAGCGAGGTTTGCTCACTCAGCAAAAGTCGGCGATACGTGGTGGGTTCATTTTGACGGTCACATCTTCTGTATTGAGAAAACTGAGCCGGGTTCAACTGACAATGATTCAGACGGTGGCATGGTTGCACCGATGCCAGGCAAAATTTTGGATGTTAAAATTGCTAATGGAGATAACGTCGCAGCAGGGCAGTTACTACTTATTATGGAAGCAATGAAAATGGAACATAGAATTGTTGCACCATCTGATGGGGTCATAAAGCAAGTGAACTTTGCTGTCGGTGACCAGGTCCAGCAGGGTGACGTTTTAGTCGAGATGAGTGAGTAATCAAACTCTCCTCCGGAGTTTTTCCATAAGGCTATCAGCATTAGTTAGGTTGGTCAGGCATTCTTCTACTTCGCCAGTTGCCAATGCTTCTGCTGCCATCGCAATTGCGGCTTCACAATCAATCCGTTCCTGATCGTCAACCTTGACCATTGCAGCTTCCAATTGGTTTCGTAAAATCTTCCATTCATCTTTGATGAAATCGAGTAACTCTTTGGCCTCAGATGCCTCTTTGCCGGATTTATCAAGTTCTGCGGTCATTCTTTCCAATAAGGCGGCGGCATGAGTCCATTGTTTCTCATTTGCAGAATCAACGATAGCGGATAGTCTTTCGTTCCATCGATCGCTATCACTTCGGTTCTCAAATTGCTTAATTAGCTGCTTTTTTTGCTTCAATGCTCTCCTTGTGTAATCCATTGCTGTTCGCTCTGCTTCAATATTACGAACCACTCCGTCTGCTAGACCTATTGCTTGCCCAGCATTGCCGGCTTCCAAGGCCTTTATTGCGCGTTCAATCCTCGTAGTCAAAATACTGACATCGAGGCCATCGGTTTGATCTAATTGCCGTTCCGCTTCCTTGATTGATTCAGCCGCACGTTTTAGTGCGCTGTCCTCAGCAGACAGCTGCTCGGGGATTGTGGACGCATATTCGAAGGCCTTACGCGGGGCTTCTTGGGCCAGACATTGCTTGGCTTCTGCCAAAACTTCGTGTAAATGATTGATGTTATCGCCAGTCTTTCCGTCGAGTAGATGGTTTGCAGTAGCAATAGCATCCTCTGCTTTCTGCCACCATTCAATGACCTCTCTCGCTCGCTTTTTTGCTTGTCTGAATAACATCTCCCCTTCTCTTAGTGAGCCTAACTCAATCTCTCGCAGCCCCATATCATAGGCCTTCCTAGCTTTCTTGGCTGATGGAGCGATTTCCTCAGCCTGCTCAACGGCTGCCTCAGAGTCTTGCTTGACTATTTGCACATCACCAGCCAATGAGAGAGACCTAGCGATGTCCTCCTCCGCATCATCCAGTAGCCTCATGCCCCATTCTGGGTCGGCATGACCTTCCTCCCTAGCAGTCATAATCAGACTGGCAGCTTGGTCGACTGCGGCATTTTCACTCTTTAACAGTAAAAGGCGGTTTTCTAACATATCGAGTCGAATTTTGAACGCTTTTCTCTGGGTTTTTTGCTCATCTCCGGCAATCCAGACATAGCCGGTGTTTGATGCCGAAGCACTCAATGCTCCTACCGCCATTAACCAAGTTGTTGAATATGGTTTAGGGATGTTGCCGATGAATATGGAAAGTGCGGCAATTGTGCCTACTCCGGTCATTAACGCGCGAAATCGCTGGACATCTAATCCACCACGGAGAACGGTTTTGGAGTAAAGATAGCAAGCAGCTGCTGCAATAATTACCAACAATGGCCCAATAACTGTAACATCAGCAATACTAGTGATTTCCTTGCAGGCAATGATCATCAGGACTGGCCATGCAATTGTTGCAGAAGCGCCAATGCGTGTCCTGGAGCTCGGATTCGTAAGCCCGATATCTTGGACTAGTAAACCCCAAATCAGCACCAATATAGGCATACCTAGCCCATTTAGTAAACCAGCCTCGCCTTTTGCGGCGGCGGACAATGTCGGCCATACTAACCATATCGCACCTAGTAGGATGGTTATTGAAGAAATAGCAACCAGTTTTTCAAGGCGATTTTTACGCTGTTGTATTGCTGCTTGGATAGCGCCTTCAACATCTGCCCACGCATCCATGAAAACGGACTATGGAACTCAAACATATAGTCTACCCTGTTCCTTGATTGCTGACTTTTATGTTATGGTCACAAAGACAATGTTCATGAGATTGCTATGCCCGTTGTGAATAGAGGGAAGGCAGTGACGGGGTTAATAACAATGGATGATTTGACCAATGAGGAAATATTGGAGATTCTTGCTGATGCTGAACGCCTATTGCCCGTGGCAAAAGGAGAGTTATACCTTCCACTACTGCAGGGTAGAATTTTGGGTAACCTATTCTTTGAGCCCAGCACTAGAACACGAATGTCATTCGAAACCGCAATGAAACGCCTTGGGGGCGATGTCGTCAATTTAGGCGATGTGAAAACCTCTTCTGTGGTTAAAGGCGAGACGCTATTTGATACCATCCAAATGGTCGATGGATATACTGATATTATCGCCATGCGCCATCCGCGGCAAGGGGCTGCGCAATATGCGCAAGATTCAGCAAATGTTCCAATTTTGAATGGGGGCGATGGCGCTGGGCACCATCCTACTCAGACGATGCTCGATTTGTTCACCATTAAGCAAGCACACGGCAGGTTAGACGGGTTGAAAGTAATCCTTGCTGGTGATCTTAGATATGGCAGGACGGTTCACTCACTATCGCACGCGTTGACGAGGTTTGGTTGTGAACTAGTGTTTGCGAGTCCAGAGTTACTTCGGATGCCGTCCGAAATTGTCGCAGACCTCAGTGACCACGGCGCAAAAATAACTGAAACCGAAGACCTGTATTCAATGATGAATGATGCTGACGTTGTTTACATGACACGTATCCAAAAAGAACGTTTTTCCGACGAGGATGAATATGCCAAAGTCGCTGGTGCCTACAAATTACATGCAAACCACTTGACAGATGTCAAATCGGGAATGATAATCATGCATCCTCTCCCAAGAGTTGATGAGATACACCCCTCTGTCGACAAAACACGGCATGCTCGATACTTTGAGCAAGCCTTTAACGGGGTTGTGGCAAGAATGGCATTATTGTGTAAATTACTCCATGTTCCGATACCTAATGACGTCACTAAAGCAGGAGGTGCCTTGTAATGTCTAACGAACACAGCATGAGGCGAGTAACTGCCATCCGTAACGGTACTGTTATCGATCACATCCCACAAGGTCACGCATTAACGGTGTTAGATATGCTGGGTATTGACGAAAAAACCTCGGTACCTGTCTCACTAGTAATGAATGTGCCGTCGAAAAAGATGGGCTCTAAAGATATCATCAAAGTTGAAGATCGGGAACTCACTCAAGCAGAACTAGATCGGCTAGCACTGGTTGCACCAGACGCCCATGTGGCAATAATTAGAGCTTACACCGTCGCTGAAAAGATGACAATTAATTTCGGTGATGAAATTGTGAATGTGGTCAAATGCACCATGTCTAATTGCATTACATCAAACCTCAGAGAACCTTTACCCCATCGTTTGAGGGTAGTATCAAGAGACCCACTAGAGTTGCGCTGCCATTATTGTGGCCGCCCACAAGACCTAGATGAACTGGTCAACAATGTTTTGTGATTACATCGACGGTTGTCGGCCATTGGTAAATTGCCTGCTTACTTGATTTATTTGGGTAAACCTTAGATTAACGATGACTTATCAGCCAATCATGCAAGAACTGTCTAAGGTTGGCATCGATTCAAAACGAACGACTGCTGCTAGTGTAGCCATAGTCGGATTAGTCGTATATTTGGCACTCATCCACTTGAAATCAATTCTGATGCCTCTGGCTATTGCCGTATTGCTATACTTCATAATAAAACCTCCAGAGCAGTATATCTACGGTAAAATTCAAAATCGGTTTTTTTCGTACAGCACCGTGATATTGACATTTATTGTATCGGTTTACTTTATCTCAATATTCCTCTATGATAATCTATCACAATTTATTGATGATGTGCCAGAAATAACGGCTGCCTTTGAAGAAAAGCGGGCAAAGTATGCTGAATCCAATCTTTATGGCCTAGAAGCAATATTTTCTGATGCTGATATTGTTGCAGAGGTGGCCTCTCCTAGTAATATTGAGACATTTGTGCTGGCAATACTTGGTTCTCTCGGTGGATTTTTTACTACAATGGTAACTGTGTTGATATTTTTGTTGTTCATTGTATTAGAGGAACATACCATTGCCCAGAGGTTTGGGGCAGCATTTCCCAACTCTTACGATAGAGCGAAAAAAATCGTCAGTGAGTCAACAGAATCCATCACTGCTTATGTCGTTTCAAAGGTGACATGCAGTGCTGGTCAAGCGCTGGTGATGACAATTATCATATCGCCAATTGGTTTTGATTTACCGGGTTGGTTCCTGTTCGGTATTCTGTGTTTCTTACTTGATTTCATTCCGATTCTTGGTGCTCTTTTTGCGACAATTCCTCCCGTGCTAATTGGTTTCATCATGCTTGAACCGCTTTCAGCAGTTTTAATGTTAGCAATGCTGATCGGCAATCAACAAGTGTTTGGGTCGTTAATAGAACCTAATCTATCTGGTGCCAAAATTGGCATATCACCATTTGTTTTGTTGCTGACTGTTATGTTGTTCTCTCAGGTTTGGGGGATTGCTGGAGCAATTATTGGCGCCCCAATTATTATTATTGCTCGATTGATACTTGACGAAAATGAGCGAACTCGTCCTGTTGCTATGATGATGGCTAATGACGTCGAGGAAGAGTAGACCAATCACAAATTAGGCCTAGGAATTGTCAGGAATTTTGCTGATACAACCTAATTGATTTAATCAGCGAGGTTTCAAAACCTAGTAAATTTCGCTACTTTGCAGGCTCAGACTTAGTTAATCTCGATTGTGAATATGATAAGAATCATGAATATGGTAAAGATTAATGCTAGCAATGTATTAATTGCCATGGTTATTTTTGTAGACAGGGTTGAATGACCACGAGCCGATTTCCAATCGGCGTGCTGTGCATTGTGTACAAGGTCAATTATGAGCGATGAGATGATTGTTATACAAAGTAAAATAATGCCAATCTGCGAAATTAGCCATGAACCCTCTTGCTCTAAACCAATGACAAATGTTGGTATGGATATCAGTGCCCCTATACCAAAAACTAACAGGGAAATTAGTCTTAATTTATTTGATGGTGCCATATCATCGTTAACGATTTGGTTTGAAACTGAATCAAACTGTGACATATATCCACCTATTATAATTCAATCGCTGGATAAAATTACTCAGATTCCGCAGGCATTGATGAGTGATGCAATTGGATTCTAGGGTTGCCCTCTTCATCTTGAATGTAGCAAAATGTGTATTCAACTTTCACTTCACCGCCATCAGGTCCGGTGAAGAAATAATTGCCCATTGCTAGAGCAGTCTTACCATCAACAATGACATCAGTATTTTCAAACCTTACTTTTGACCAGCCTTTTATCGCAAAACCTTGGTCTTCTGGACATGCATTGTTTGATGCCACAAAGTAGGATAATGCAGTATCAAACGTGGGTCTGAATTGGTCAATTGCTGCTAGTGTTGGTTTGAATAATACTGGGCCTAGCTGATATGCGTAAAGGGTGTTAACATGTTCAGTTGCTATACCAACATAATCGCCTCCGTTGCTATGTGCCTCAGCGATTGCTACAATCCCATCGCCCCATGCTTGCTGTGCCCGTTCAACATCTGTCACACTCATCATCTCTGTTCATCTCCGTTCTGCGGTCGACTAGGCAACTTATGATTTTTTTAATCGTCGACTGGTTTAAGCACCGAGTAACGCTGGGTACGTCATGTCAATAATTACTGCATATAACGAGGCCTGGGAAAACGGAGATGTCGACGCTCTTGGAGCATTGATTCACGATGATTGTGTGTTCAATCCACATGTTGGTGGTATCACGTTCAGTAAGTCAGATATTTTGGGTTTTGCTGGCGGAGAGGGTAGACCAAAGTCTGAAGCAAATCGAGTTCTGTTTGAAAATGATGAAGTGGGTGTCGCTCACTCAGTGGTCCACTTCGCAAACGGCTCAACCTCTGAGGCAGTATTGTCGTTTATGAGATTCAAAGACGGGAAGATTGTTTCAATGGAAACTGGGGCAACACCACTATCTGATGATTACAAACTGGTTGGGCAAGATTGATTCTAGTTGTCTAACTCTCTAGTCAACATATCTCGCATTTCACATGCCTTACAACGGTTATTTGATGTCATAGAAAAACAAACCGGGCATTCCTTGGGCGGGTTTGGTCGCTTCTCACTACCACCCAATTCAAGAATTTGATTTCTAAGCTCCTTCATGTTATCAGCCATCCTAACCAAACCATGGCGTGTTCCAGGGACATCTGCTTCCATCGTGGCAACCATTTCTCTGTGACGCCAACGCAGGGCGCCTCTAGCATGTGGGCACTCTTCGTGATGGATTGGCAGGTTTTTGTGAACGGCATACAGATGCACTTCTTGCTCAGGTATCCATCTCAGAGGCACGATTCTAGGTGGTAGACCATCGATTGGGGTTGTTGTATGAGGGGCTAATCTAAGGGTTCGCTCTAAGTCACCATTTGACATATTCATCAACACAGTTTGTGCCATGTCATCAAGATTATGCCCTAAAGCCATGACATCAGCGTCAATTTTTGAAGCCAAGTGATTGATGCCCTGTCGCCGAAAAACTCCGCAATATGAGCATGGCATACTTGGTGCACTGGGGTTGGTGGCTTTCATTCCGGGAATAAGTTCAGCTACAGTGTCCATTTCTTCAAAACCCAATTCCTTGTAGGTAACGGTGACAAATTCGACACCAAGCGTTTCACACAAATCCATCGCACACTGTAGTGAAGGAGGCCGGTATCCCTCAATACCCTCATCCACAGTGCCCGCTATGATAGTAACATCAGGGCGGACGCCAAGGATATCAACCAGTAATTCCAACAGTGCAGCAGAATCCTTTCCCCCGGAAATTGCGACGAATATTGTTGTATGTGTACCTTTTTTGAGAATTAATTGTTTGCGTAGCTCTTTTGCCACCTTTTTTCTGATCGATTTTGCCAGATGATGGCCACAAAGGACCCGTCCGGAGTATGCCTGCTCGACCACAGCAGCTTTGCCGCAGACGTCACATGACGGAATTTCAAGTCCCCCAAGTTTGTCTGCCATGATTGCCCGTGTTACTGATGTGGTTTGAGTTAATCGCTCTGATTTGGCGGCCATGTGTGAAACCACTACTGCTAAATAATCCAATTTAAAATTTGATTTTTCAATTGTAAAATCAGTTTTGCTTGGAACGATCAATTGTTCCATATTAATGAGAGAATTCTCGCGGATATTAGTCGTCAAATGGGTTTCCGCGTAATAGTAAATCTGAAAACCAGTTGGAAATTTGATTTTACCCGCTAAATCCCCCCGTAGGGGGGAAAAAACGCAAAACTTCTTGAAGGCTACAACGGTGAGGCAAGGTTTGAGCGACTATGCTGCAACGGGTTTTAGCCAATTTGGTAAAGACAGAAGGTGTTGAACAGGCGATGCTTCTGGATGAACGTGGGTCTTTGCTTGCTTGCGTCGGCAATGAAGGTAAGGTCCCGCCAACGGAATCCGCCATTCAAGCCACAAATATTGCGATTGAGTTATCTGCCGCCCTTGATTTAGGAGAGTTGTATGAAATTTGGTGTGAGGGTGATGATAACCATCGAATGATGATCGATATTGCCCGCCCGGGACGTATAGTAGTTCTCACAGGCAGTAATGGCCGTCTGGCTAGATGGCGTCATGCCCTTGATCGAAACCGCAGAATAATTGCAACCACCCCCCAGATGTGATAGAATGTTTGATTTACCAAGAGGAGTAAGAGTAGAAGAAGAAATTGATGTGTCCGAAGGAGTGATACAACCATTTGCTCACGGTGTGATAAGCACCTGGATTGGTAAACGGAAAACCCCCTCAGGTCATAGAATTGTGCGTGCGGGTAGGATGGTTGGATATTTAGCTGAGAGCACTAAGGCTTCGATATTGTTGGGTGGTGCAGAGGCAAAAACTAGGTTGCTTGAGATAGAAGCTGAGGGGATGTGTCGATTTGAAGCAGAATCATATTCTCTAGCAGGGTTAGGGGCAATCGCTGAGATAATTCCCGAGGCGTTTGAACATCCAGCAGACGCTCAGGGATTGTTGGTAAGGGGCGATTCTGTCGAGCGCTTGTTATCTCGAGACCTTTCAGTTGTGTTGGCTAATTTGGTGCAAAATATTACTGTCAGAGGGGCTATTGCCGTCGACTCAGGCATGCTCATTGATTCAGCAGGCGACTTACCGATTGATGGAGATGAACTTGCTAAGCAGGTTGGTGAGACCATTGTGGGCAGAGAGAAACTCGCTAAGGGACTTGGTTTCAAAGATAGTGGACATTGGACCCTGCATACTGGTGACGGAGCATTGCTTCTAGCCCATACGGGGGAAATCGCTATCGCCGTGTGGACTGAAGCAAATGCCAATCATACTAGATTACTAAACGCAGCAGTGGCGGCCTTAGAAGGCGAGATTACCGAACCAGTTGCAACCAGTGAGCCAATACCAGACGGCTTCATACTCAGAGAGGGCAAAGGTGGTGCTGATGCAGTTTTGTCAATGCTTACCGACGCTATGGAAGAAGAGGTTACAGGCCATATTCAAGCTGGTAAATCATCTAAGGCAGTGAGTTTATTGCTCACAAAGGGTGTGCCTGTCGGAATTTATGCTCCTGCGGTCGAATCTTTCGAAGAGGCCATGTTAGGATTGACAGAGGCAAAGCGAGTGCTCCGCCTGCACAGATTACCAGCGGGAACAATTCTATCCAAACAGTCTGGTACTGTCCACGACTTTTCTTTATCTTATTTCAGTGATTTATTGGTGACGGTAAGAACGAGATCGGATAGTCGACGAGCAAATCTTGCCAACCGACTGAGTAATCTAATCGGTTTTGAAATAGGGATGGAAAATCTACGAATTGCGCGAGCAAAAGCAAAATTCTCTCAAATCTCAGATGTTGTTGTCAAAGGATTAGACGAGGTAGAAGTTGCACCAGTTCCGGGTATTGATGCAGGCTTAAGGCGAAGACTCGAGGCTGCAGAACTGCACATAGATGAATTAAAGAAGGAAAAATCCTTGTTATCCAATAAATTATCCGAATCAGAAACTTCTAGGAAGGCCGCAGAAATCAAAACCAGAGAAGCGGTGGAAACTAGAAACATCCAACTTGAAAGTGTAGAGAATGTTAACTCTGAAATTAACTCTATGCAAGTGCAGTTAGCTGAAGCGAGAAATCGACAAGAAGAGGCAGAATCACGGTCCGAAAAATTAGTCAGGCGAGTTAATGAACTTGAACATCAGGTAAGCGTCAGAGCAACAGAGTTGGCTAAGGCTTTGGGAGAAACAGAATCAAGTGATAAGTTACGAGCGTCTATTGAAGAGATGGCGCTCAAGGAAGCGGGTTTGAATGCAGACCTAAACGACGCAAGCGAGAAACTCTCAAGCATACGACAACAAACAGAGGATGGTGAGAGACGCCTAAGGGTTCTGCAGGAGCAGGTTGACGCGACCAGAGAGCGCTACGCGAGAGCTCAAGCAGAAGCGATGAAGGAAGAAGAGAAAGTAAACAGGAGCAAATCAGAACTTGAGATTATCGAGTCTGAAGCAAAAGTT
>DALZ01000133.1:0-10645 GCA_002496955.1 Euryarchaeota archaeon UBA128
GTTCACGCCAAAGAACAACAACACTACAGTATATTTGGTAACGATATTGAGTGGGTGCAAGCTGTCCAATCGATCATTGAAAATGAACATGTGTCGATTCGTTTAAGTCCACAGCCAGTGAATAATCACCAAGAATTGTCATCATTAGATGACACACAACATCTCGAATGCATTCACAAGATTACTAATTCTATCGCTGATGGTATGTTCTATCAGGTCAATCTTGGACGATTCTGGTCCGGTAGGTTGGTTGAGGGCCCACTCACCATATTTCAGCGGCTGGTTATTGAAAACCCCGCCCCATTTGCTGCCTATGTCGAAGCTAAAGATTTAGGTCTAGCAATCGTTTCCTCATCACCTGAAACTTTGCTACGTTGTGATAATCGAATGGTTTCAACCGCTCCTATCAAGGGAACTATTACGCGCGGTAAGAACACCATTGAGGATAATCTACTGAAAAATTCAATGGCTGATGATGTAAAAGAACGGTCAGAACATCGTATGTTAGTTGATTTAATGCGTAACGATTTGTCACAAATTTGCCAAGTTGGAAGCGTCAATATTGCTGAATTTGGAATAGAATCATACACTAATGTCCACCATCTAGTTTCACACATCGCTGGAAATTTATTACCTCAGTATACCTGTGGTGATGCTCTCAATGCAGTTTTTCCCGGAGGGAGTATCACTGGCTGCCCAAGGACTATGGTATGCGCCGCTATCGACCAAATAGAAGGGACGAATAGGTCATTTTGGACTGGTTCTGTAGGTTGGCATGACCCCCATAACGATAAGTGTTCATGGAATATTCTTATACGAACTCTGGAGGCACGCAAACGCGGAAAAATATGGGAAGGGGTTGTTGGCGCTGGCGGCGGAATCACTATTCGATCCGAGCCTGAACTTGAGGTTGCTGAAGCGATCTGGAAATCTCAGGCGTTGCGCAAAGCATGCGGGTGGTTAGAGCATGAATTTAACGTAACGAATACCGGTCAATTGCAGAGAACCGAACTCGAAATCGAACAGCAATTCGCCTTCAATAATTGTGGAGAAGTATTGTTTCTTGATGATTTAGCCAATCAACAAGCAGAGTTAACCGATAAAGTTCTCATTGTTGATAATCTTGATTCCTTCACCCTAAACATCGCTCATGCAATCGCTGGTATTGGTCAAGACGTCCGAATTATTAGTGGGCGGAGTAGTTATTCAACTGAAAATGTAGGTGAAATTATTGATATAATCTCCAAAAATTCTCCTTCTCACATTATCCTAGGGCCTGGGCCGGGCATCCCCGATGATTCCCCACTGACCATGGAATTAGCAGAATTATCGCTCAACGAGACGCTAAATATGCCCGTACTAGGAATTTGTCTGGGGCATCAAGCACTAGGATTGGTCGATGGTTACGAGCTGATAAGAGACCCGCACGGGGCAATCCACGGTACTCCAGTAATGTGTCAAAATGATGGTTCAGGCCTGTTCCTTGATAAGGCGGCGGTTGCTCAATATGTTAGATATAATTCTTTGATATTAACCGAAAAGCGCGAGAGTAACTTGATTCAAAATATCCGGGATTCACACGGTTCAATAATGGGATTAAGACATCCTAGACTGCCAATTCACGGCATACAGTTCCACCCTGAATCAATTGGTTCAGAAAATGGCATTGAAATAATAAGCGCATTTTTGAAACTATAATCGGATGCTTGAAGAATCAAGACGATTTAGATTGTATGAGGGGAGCAATTGCCGACTTGTAGGTATTGTTTGGGCACTTTTTCTCGTGACCAATTTATTCACGGCAACGGCCCTCGTGCACAAGTCTGCATACGATGTGCAGTCGAAATGAAAATAGCCTCTGAAGAAGAGGTTCAAAACCTATACAACGAAAAATTGCGGAATGCGAGACTTTCATTAGTCGCCAGACGGTATAGTATGTTCCTCTACATTCCAGTTCTGTGGACACTCTGGGGTATGTATATCAGTTCAGTAAAGCCTTGGGGATTGTATTTTTTACTAATTCTAATCGCCTTAACCCTGTTTGCACCGGCTTGGTTCTTCCTAAGAAGCGCTCATTTTGCAGGAAACATGGCTCGCCTGACTCCTGAATATGATCGGCCAAAAGGCCACTGATTATTTTGAATGAATCTTCAGCACATCGCCATCATTCAACTCATAATCTGCACCGACTGCCCGACGGGTCCTGCCATCAACACCTTTGATGAAGCCATCACCTAAGTCGGTATGAACTTTGTAAGCAAGAGGCTTCGCAGCGATACCTTGTGGAACAACGAACGCATCTGGCAATACCTTGCCGTCTCCGTCGGTCCATTGACCTTCATCTTGAACGGGATAAACTACAATGTGATTGAGTTGGTCAAACAATACCTGATCTAAAACTTCAGCAATACCTGTCGACCCCAAATTCGCTAATTTTTGACTCATTTTAGCTAGCGCGTTGAGTTGCGGTTGAGTAAGACTGGCCTCGTCTATAACTACAAAATTATGAGCCCCCAACTGGTAATCAATCATGCCACTGGCGGCTGCGCGACGTAGTGCTAACTCCATATCTGCCATACATGGAATAATAATTCCGTTGGCATTTACCATGGTAAGTGTCTCTGGTAGCGATATGTCGGCCTTATTGGCTGCTATATGGATTGGGAAAAGTTCCTTTCGCAAACATGATGCGAGTAATTGTAGTACGTCTATTTGCCAATCCCAAGGCGGCGTCGTTTGGTCAAATGCTGACTTGAAGGTTTCATATCCACGGGTAACTGAAACCTTTGACGATCCCAATCCGGTAAGTCGTTCATGTAAATAATTCAATATACCTCTTTCGCCTTCAGATTGGACCCTTCTCACCCCTCGTGCCCAACTATCTGCAAGTAGTCCAACTATCCACTTATCCAACTCTAATTCAAGAAAATCTATCTCTTCTTGAATTGATTTTGCGGCCTCGGTTACTGAGGTTTTTGGCGCAGTTGGATTACCTTCAATATCCGTGGTGGCGGCTGCATCAACAACCTGTATTAGCGCGTCACAATTTGCTAAATCTGCGAGAAAGGCATTACCTCTACCCTTGCCTTCGCTAGCTCCTGGAACCAATCCAGCAACATCAACAAGATAGCACGGCACTAAACGGTTAAATCCGACACAACTACCTGTATTCGGCTGACAAATACTACCCTTGCGAGGATCTGATTCCTCTACAGCTCCAATTTTACCATCAAAGTGCAATCTTTCCCGCAGTTCCTTACATGGGCACGCCAAGCGAGCGGTGACAAAAGCCACACCAACATTAGGTTCGATAGTACAAAACGGATAGTTGGCGATGTCTACTTTTGCTAAGGTAGCGGCAGAAAAAAATGTAGATTTGCCCACATTTGGTTTGCCAACTAAACCAATTTTCATACAGCATCTCCGATTATGCTTCCAATATTGCGGTGATTAAATCAGCCTTGGTACCGGAGGTTGAAACCCCTTTCTGCTCGGCGATTTCAATCAATTCCGCTTTCTTCAACTTGGTTAGCGAGGGTTTCGTGTAAACGACTGCCGGGGAGTCATCTTCCCCGTCGCCTTCATTGGTATCGTCTTCAGCCGCATCGTCGTCGGTTTCAACGACAGTTTCGTTTTCAGTAGCTTCATTCTCATGTACAGGATCTACGGTTTCCACTAACTCATCATCATTGGATTCAGGCGGGTGATTTGCAGCAATTTGTGCTAGAGCAATGTCTAATTCTGGAAGGTTAATCTTACCGTCTTTATCTAAGTCAATCGCTGAAACTAACTCTTCTAATTCCCATGGCGGATATTCCCCGACGTCGCTAGAGATAAGCGCTTGCTGGAATTCGTAACCATCGATACCCCCTGAGTCGTCAAGATCAATAGATTTGAAAAATTCAAACACTGATTGATTGGTTTTCTTGAGATAATTTGCTAACAAAATAAGTTGATTGCCTTCGCTTTTCTCCATCGCCACTGGTTGCTCGGATTCTGTGGTTACCTCTTCAGGGAATTCTGTTACCTCATCATTATGCAAGGAAGCGCTAACGGCAATTACTGTCGAGCCCCCCTCATCATCTACTGAATTGCCAATAACCAATGTTGTGTTTACTCCTACGCCTCTACCAATTAACTGCTGAATCGAAGTTGTCGTACCACCTACCAATGTGTAAGTATCGACATCTGATTCGGAGGATGCGACTTCCTCAACCTTCTGGAACGAGGTCCCAGTCCGGATAAGAACAAGAGTTGCCATGATAACTGAAATTGTAACCAAATAAAACATAGCAGCCGCAGTTAGATAAAATCCTGAAGTCGATGCAACTGCATCTTCAACTCCCGAATCTAGCACGGCCTTTTCGGTGAAATTACCAATTATCATCGTGATTGTTGCAGCAAGGCCGCCGAACATCATGAACCATGATGCCATACTACCTCGAGAAGGGTCAGCTAGCTTCTTACCGGCAGCTAACGGGTATGATGAGAAGATTGCTGAAAGCATCATTAAACCCCCAACAGTAAACATGAATCCTTCATCAATGGTAGTTGACATGCTCAACATTTTGTCTGTACCCGTTAGGGTGTCCATGCCGGTGAAGTAGCCCCCCACAGCATAAATTGGTAACAAAAACATTGCCAAGGTTGCTGCTAGAGAGCCCGGATTTTTCAGCACAGCACCAGAGTTCGCTGACGCAGTTACCAGCAGATTTACTGCTCCGGCAAACAATGGTAGCATCGAAAATGTAAGCAGTAAGGCACCGATGTTCTGCAAAAACTCTCCTGCATTGGCTTCAGTCATGAAAAATGGTGGAACTGTAACAAACAACAGCACCATGTTGGCATTGAGTAAAGAACCCGACCAGACAGGTGTCTTGGCAGCATGAGGTATCACGTGATATGCTAGGGCAAACATAAGTGCTAAAGGCACCCAGCCATCTAAAACTCGCTCGGAAAGCCAGACTACTTGGGTACTACCAGTTGCTTCACCAACTATGTAATATAACGAACCTGCAAGTCTTGCGACAATTGCCATAATCAAGAACCATGCAGTTATTGAGGAAGTGCCCTCGCCTCTCACAGAGTATGTTGCAAGGACATTCATCAGCAAAGCACCAAACACAAGACTTGAGACAACATATGTTGTCATCAAGGTGATTAAATCCCTGATGCTTTGCTCATCAGCGATATCGACAAACCTGAAGACTATTGGGATCAAAATAAGGCTGAAGGACATAGATGCAGTGTAAAGTAATGCAACCATCGATGCATTGGCTTCGCTGGCTAATCGATTATTTGCCGCTCTGGATACAGCAACTAAGCAACCCCCAACTAGCAGATATGTGAAAGCAATGCTCATTACTGAACCGGTGAAATCAGTTAACGCGGAGCCATCGTCGTAGGACCAACCAATACTCGCAAGAGAGTCCAGTGCTGTTGGATCATACTTGTGCCAGATACCGATAAAGCCACAAATCACTGCGAGTAAGAACCACCCTGTGCCATATTTCATCCATGTCCTACTACCGCTTCCAGGTTCGTCTTTGAATAAATCAACCAACCCTACAGGCGCTTTATTCATCAAGAATAATGCAAATTGGCGCATCGGTGCACCCATTGTACCAATGCCGTTGGTTACATAATACGATACGGTGAGTAGAATTGCTAGCAGAATTCCTGAAGAGATGAATACTGGTTCCATACTAAGCCTCCGTCTTATTCGACGACTACCTCACCAACCAGCGTGGCTACAATGATTCCCACGCCAATTAATAGACCAATTAGGTAATACCAAATTCCACTACCACCTAAATTGCCAATCAGTGGCACTATATCGCCTAGAATTGGCATTGAGTCCCAGCCAAAAATATTGGCAAACAGGGCAAATAAACCAAACATTCCAACGAACATAAGCGTGAGTGCCACTCTCCCCATTGATGGTTGCCCCGAGCCGACTGTTACATCTGGCAGTATTGAACTATTCATTTTGTTTCACCCGTTTGACCCCGTAGGGGTCAATCCAACCCACTAGTAGAGTGATGATAAAGATTCACCAGAGCAATTACAGAAATTCCGTTCACAAGGACCGTAAATTCTCGACTCGACTACCTCTGCGAGATTGCGAAATTCCCAACGGCAGGGGCAGGGCGGATTCCAAAGCCAATTCCTCACGCCATATGCTTTCACACCCACAAGACAGGCCTTCGAATTCGCGTAAATCACCACTCACTGCATATCTCTCAATAGCAGCAACAACAAATTTATCGCAACTTCCACAGTTGTGGGCGCCACGAATCTTACCGCCGGCAGTTGGATGAATTATTAGCCGGCATACCTGGTCTGGGGAACCGTTTACCCCGCCTTCTGGGTAGATAAACGGATGAGCTTGTTTAATCATTTCCACAAGTGACCAAAGCCATGGTGGCCGATACTCATTGTTTCTATGCAACCTATCTATCACCGTGCCTCGCTGTATGTTCATTGGATTGACTGAGATTTCGTCGCTGCGTTCAGCAACATCTTTTATCCATCTAACACCGTGGTCAAGCGCATCTCTTTCAGACATAAAAGGCGGTTTAAACATCAAGTAAGTTTTGATTCTAATATTGAAGTTTCGTAAATTTTCTATTGCTCGATCCCATGCTCTGGTCGAGAAGCCCTTGTTGATATGAAACCGTAACACTTCGTCGTCATATGCTTCGAGACCAATTGCTACTGTGAATGTTGGATTAATCGAAGTTGCCCATAACAGTTTTTCTTTTGTTAACTGTTCACATCGACTCTCAACAATCAATTCCTTGCCCAACTCGTAACAATCTCTGAGGACTGTTTCTTGAAAATCTAAGGGGATTTCACGGTCCTCTAATAGCGACCCAGAGGTATAGATTTTAACCATTTTTTGCTCGGCGAAATTATCGTATTTTTGTTTGGCTAATTCCCACTGTGAGTGGAGGTTTTCGCTGGTAACGTCATCCCTCGTATCGTTAAAATAACCGCAGAAAGTGCAACCACTGGACCACCACCAGTGGCAACCTTTAGTCCGTAAAATAACGGTTACTGCACTACATGGTATGCCATCTGGCAAGGTTTCAGGTGTCACATAGACTGTTGCAGGCTTGTTTGCATCCCATGACTGCTGTCTCTCCTTTGCCCACGGAGTATTGGCGGGTGCTTTCACCAGATGATGAATTTTCGCTGGCCTAGAATTGTTACCCAAAAGGGTCAGCGAAACCTTCTTTGTCAAATTATTCACCTACATTTCTGAAAAGTATTGTCGACCCTGCCTGAACGAATTGTCCCTTGGGTAAGTCCGGATTACCTGATTCTGCTGATTCTACAACTGGATAAAACAATTTTGCTGGAACTCTGATGTCCACTCTTGAACCAAGTCGAATCATACCAAATCTTTGTCCTCGACGAAGTTCGTCGCCCACTCCCATCCAGGGCACAATAGTCCTAGCAAGGGCGCCAGATATCTGTAAAACCTCAACCCGTAAGTCATCCTCGCCAAGCAAAACTGTTCTTACTCTCTCATTGTGCTCACTTTCTTTTTTCATTGCTGGAAGAAATGGGCCTCTTCGACGTCCTCTACCGGTACGATGTTCCATTCTCTCAATGCTCGCAGCTAACGGTGAACGATTTACATGAACATCCAAAGGCGACATGAATATTGCGGCTCTGAAGACGTCGGTTGACGATTCTTGACCATCAGGCACCGGCTCAAACCGCTGTTCTGTAGCAAATGATAACGGCTCAGATATTGCCTCAGGATACCAAGGACCAGTCAACCCATCCGACTCGATCATTTGTGAAGTCATTTCATCGCTACTTGGTCTGCGCCCAGTCGCCCGTTCCCTCCGCACAAACATGACATGCCCATCGGCAGGAGATACAATCACTCCTTCGTCTGCGGGGATTTTACGGTCCGGATCTCGCCAGAAATTGACAAAAAAGGCTGCGGCCATCCAACACAATACCCCAAATAAATGCATCAACCCATTGAGTGAGTCAATCATAACTCCAATTATAATGGCACTTGAGCCCATCATAAAGGTAATCAGAACTGGGGCGTGGCCGCCCCGAGCAAGCCCGCCCATGGTATCACCTAATTGTCAGCCCAAGGGTCCTCATCGTCTCCCCAAGTTGGCGCGGGTGCAGGAGTTTCTTCTGCTGGCGCTTCAACTGCTGGTTCGTCATCATCTGGAGTCTCATCTGAATCTGCTTCTGCTTCGGATGAGTCATTTTCAACTTCTTCGGCGGCGGTTTCTATGACTTCCTCTACCGCTTCGTCGTTGTACTCATCATCAGTGACTTCTGTAGGTTTCGTGTTAATTTCTTCAGCCTCTTCAACGGTCATTTCAGCAGCCCTAGCTTCGACCATTTCATCAACACGCTCATCAAATGCTCTTCCCATATGCTGCGACTTTCGCTCTGCTTCTACCGCTCGCTCAATCATTTCATAACGTTCCTTTATTGCTTTATTTAAATCTTCAAAAAGAGTCATGTGAGCAACATACCAATCGTCTCGAGCTTTCATTTCAGTGACCGCAAGTTTGAGGTCATCATCGAGTTCAGTAGCGATGTTGAAAATCTTGCCAAGGCGGTCTTTCTCTCTAGAATACTTCTCTTCCATTTTTTCTAGCTCAGGTTCGAGATGTTCAACTCGCTTATCTGCCTTAGTCGCCTTCATTTCTAAATCTCTGATGCGAAAATCTTTTTCAGCAATTAGAGACTCTTGGGCCTCTTTTTCAATTTCTCGCTCGATAATTTCTTTTTCTAAAACCTCGATTTCTGCTCTGGCATCGAGTAAGTCTTTTTCTTGACCTTCATACGCTGCGAATAATTTCTGGAGACGTTCTGTTTCAGTTGCGAGCGCATCCTCAAGTTCACTAATTCGAATTTCTGGAGTTATTGTTCCCTCATCCGCCATACAATCACCTAGAGTATATCCTCTTCAATAACCCCACTCACACACCCCATATCAAAGGAACGCTTCATTAGGTCAACTTTTTCCGGTTACTAATCTATTGAAGGTTATCTGTTGCCGCTACTAGTTCTCTAGCAATGCTAACTTCGCCCATCGAATGGCCTGCGTCAGGAGCTATTACCAGATTGCTGTGAGGTAACCGCTGATGTAACTCCCACGCACTTATGGTTGGACAGACCATGTCATAACGACCTTGAACAATAGTGGTCGGTATGTGTTTTATTTGTTCGCAGTGTTCTAGGATATGCCCGTCTTTAACAAAAATACCGTTGATAAAGTAATGACATTCGATCCTTGCAAATGCAACTGCGAAATCAAGATCCTCAGCTTTCTCTAAGTATTCTGGGTCGGGAATTAAGCGGCTAGTAGCCATCTCCCATCGAGTCCACTCTTTTGCTGCTGCGCGGCTTATTGTGACGTCGTCACTAGTCAGCCGGTCATAGTATGCTGATATGAGGTCCCCTTGTTCGGCCGCAGGAATGTGATTTAGATATGGTTCAAAGGCGTCCGGAAATACATTGCTAGCTCCATGTTGGTAAAACCAATGTAGTTCGCTTTTACGGCACATGAATATGCCGCGTAGAGTTAGACTCAGCACTCTATCTGGATGATTTTGGGCATAAATAAGTGATAATGTTGAGCCCCATGAACCGCCAAATACATGCCAGTTGTCAATATTAAAATGCAATCGAAGAGATTCTATGTCTGATACTGAGTTCATCGTATTATTCTCTTCTAACTCAGCATACGGCGTCGATTTGCCACATCCCCTTTGGTCAAATTGAATTATGTCAAATTTTTGCGGGTCAAAATATTGTCGATATGATGGTTGAGAGCCGCCTCCAGGGCCGCCGTGAATTACTATCACGGGCATGCCTTGTGGGTTACCACTACGCTCCCAAAAAATCGTATGTAGTTTAGAAACCTCAAGCATACCTGTGCTGTAAGGCTCAATTTTTTTGTAGAGGATTGAATCAATTTTTGGGTCACCTGCCATGGCCTGCGGTTTGCTTGATGGTTGGTAATACTTCGCCTATTAGACGGCTGGCGCTTACTACCTAATCACACTGCACTACGAACATAATCGTCATTGTCAATTGGCACCCAAACATTTCGCTTTTCGGCGTCTTGTATCTCAACACGATATGGATTGCCTTCGTCCCAGCACTTCAGAATTTTGCCTTCCATAAATTCACCAACATTAGCATATACCTTATCACCGACCTTGAATCTTAAATCTTCAGCCTTACAGTCCAAGAAGCCTTGCTCAAGGGCTTTGTGGTCAAGATTTCTACCAATGAATACGAATCGGCATTCGCGCTTTTCGCCTTTCCTCCACGGTGCAATCTCTTCACTAAAAGTGCCTGAAAAAAGCATGTGAACGCCCTGGAATACGAACTTCTGATCGATTCCTTTGACCGACAAAACCCCTTTGTAGCGGAACAAATCCTCACCAGAATCCTGCATTAGACCACCAATCCATTGTTCTAACTTGTTGACATTTAGAGAGCCAGTAAATATCGAGCTCATCGAGGTAACTCTCTGATCGTGTTCATGTTCAGCATCTGTATCGAGGAACTCAGGGTCCATTGCCAATGTCTTTTCTAAATCAAAAGCACCGATATTAATCAACTGACTGGGGTCGATTATGCTCTT
>DALZ01000133.1:11040-23758 GCA_002496955.1 Euryarchaeota archaeon UBA128
CGGCATCTGAGACAAGGTCAATTTTGTTGAGCATAATGCGGTCAGCAAAGGCGAGTTGTTCAACGGCCTCATTTTCAACTCCATCAGGCTTCTCTTCTTCGATGTGTGGTATGATATGTTTTGCATCAACAACCGTTATTATACCATCCAATTTATACCGCTCAGTTACTCTGTCATCAATAAAAAATGTTTGAGCAACAGGTGCCGGGTCAGCAAGTCCTGTAGTTTCAATTAATACTCCATCAAAGTCTCTGATACGGTCATAAAGATCATCTAGAACCTCGGTTAAATCGCCTCTTACCGTACAGCATATACAACCATTCATGACCTCAATGATGCTCTCTTCAGAGCTTTCAACCAAGATATTTTCATCAATACCGACATCGCCAAATTCGTTTTCAATAACTGCGAACTTCATTTTATGCTCAGTACTCGATAAAATATGATTCAATAGTGTGGTTTTACCTGAACCCAGAAATCCCGTCAATACGGTGACTGGAATTTGCCTGTCAACTGACTTATTGTTTGTCATATTTCAAATTCATTAACTGTAGTATATAATCAAAAGTATTTATCCGTCTATCACAAGAGATATCGAAATGATTGTAGACATTGTGCGATATGGTTTATGACATGAAGAGGAAATTCTTTGTCAAAATTGTTAGCGACCCTGAGGTCGATTTAAGAAAAAGCATCGTGGGCATAGCGTGTGCTGCACAAGCGGTGCAGGATGGCTATGATGTGCACATGTTTTTTGCAGCAAACGGTGTAAAGATGTTAAATGCCGATTTTATCGAGCGAGTAAACCAATCTGGAATGTTACCGAATGGCAAGATTGTAGAGTTGATGCAAGTGGTTACTGAGGGAGCAAAAGATGTCTACTGTTCAACCGGTTCTCAAGCTGCAAACGGAGTTACTAAGGAAAATGCTGACTCAGTGTTGCTTTCTGGTTATGAGACATGGATGACATGGAGCGGCCCTCCCGGCGTCATAAGTCTGAGTGCTGCTTGTAATGTTCACTTGGTTTACTAGGGGAAAGCGACGATTTATTGAGTGATAACACCACCGATATGCATGGCAAAGCGACCTGCAACTGATGTATTCCATGACTGGGCGTTGAATGGTAAAGATGAAGGGATGGAAATAGGGCACGCTTTTGCGGTAAATCAAATGTTAAGTTTCATCTTCGAGAAAACCGAACAAATGCAACGTAATTTCTCCGCAGTCGATGTTGGATGTGGAAACGGCTGGGTGGTCCGCCTGCTGAATGAACATCAAAGGTGCGAATATGCTGAAGGAATTGATGGCGCGGCTGCGATGATTGAAAAGGCGAAAAATATTGACCAAAATGGCAACTACTTCCTCTGCAAGTTACCCGAATATCAATCAAGCAGAAAATTCGATGTTATACATTCAATGGAGTTCCTCTACTACCTAAAAAATCCCCAGAATATGTTGAAGGTATTCTGTGAGCAGTGGCTAAATTCAGGTGGTTGGGCGGTAATCGGCGTCGATCATTATCTTGAGCATAAAGCAAGTTTGGACTGGCCCGAACATGTTGGGGTTGAGATGACTACTCTTAGCATAGACCAATGGTTAGAGGCGTGGAAGGGTGCCGGTTTCACTAATATCAAGCATTGGCAAGCCGGGCGGGAAAATCCTGTAACATTGATAATTGCTGGTCAAAAACCAAGCTAACCCGGCTTGTTCACAAGCGAATCAATGGCTTCGCAAGTGAAACATCGCTTTCCGCCCTCAGATGAGCAATTCGACGGTTCTTCAACGATTGATGGTTCAGCAGAAAGTTCGGCAATCCATTCCAGATGTTGCAACAAATCTTGTTTCGCTGATGCAAACTCATCATGCGTCAGTTCGACAGACCTACCTGAGGCGGCAATCAAAATCGCCGGAGGTAAAATTCCTCGCCTCTCAGTAATTGGTTTATCAGATTCAATCGCCTCAAGTGCCATAGAATATAGTGTTAATTGCAGTTTATGTTTATCGAGAATGTCTCGCTCAGCAGCGGTCTGAGGATATTTATCAAGTGGATCACCAACGACAGATTGCAAACTTGAGCCTGCATCAGGGTCTCCGGGAGCAAAATCACCCCTACACCCTGTCGTCTTTAAATCGACTACCTGCAGATATCCATGATTTTTCGAATCTCTGAAGGCCAAGACTAAATCGGCTCTGCCATCGAAATTTATCTCAATGTTTGCCACTTTGGCTAATTTTCTTGCACCATGAATGGAGAAACCCAGTCGATGAATGTCTAACAACTCTATCCTGTGTTTAAAGAAAAACGGCAACTCAGTCCTCAGTGCCTCTGGTGTCCGCCCGTGATGCGTTTGTCCTAAACAGTATTTACCAATTAGCCCAGCATTGACTAACTCTGCGAGATGTAATAAGCGGTCTCTCATCGCAATTGCTCTTTTCTTATCAAATCCTTCAGCTAACAGTGAGATGCCCTCTTCTTGCAATACTTCCTCAACTAGACTCTTATCTAGTAACTCATTTTTATTGTCAGTTTGCCATGTCTTCGGCAAAGGTAAAACAGCCAGTTGAGTTCTCTGGAAGGGATTTTGTAAACCTAATTCTAGTAATCTATGCATTAGTGTTCCAAATAACCGCGGCTCACAGAATAAATCCTGTGATATATCATCAGCAACATCTAATTCTCTAAGTCGCAGCATCTCGGGAAGCCATCCCTTGATTTCTGATACCCAGTAACCGCGTTTGCAGTCGAAACTTGAATCTAAATCATTAGGGCTTAATTTTACCTTGTGGCTTACTGAGAGTGTCGGCTGGTGGTCAGGCGCCTTGCTATTGTATTTACTAAGTGCTTGAGTAGCATGCGATTCAATATTTAGCCACTTGGTAAGCGGAGTTAATTGGTGACTTGACTCAAAGCATTCAGCAGCGTGATAAATTCTAATTGATTTCGTGCATTTTCCTCCTAACTTGGCATCTTGATGTAGTGAATATGGATCTAATTTTACTACAACTTCTTGATATGGAGACAACGGCTCATCGAATGAATCATTTGGTAACAACCACGGTGAGTTCTCAATCCGGTTGGTATGAGACATGCTTCTCAAACCATCCAACAACATAGCCCCCATGGTGTTCTTTGATGGCTTACTTTTGAAACACAGGCTGTTGTCTGATTTATCAATTGAACAATTAGTATTTGGCGAGCCTACTAAAATTAAACGATCCTCAACCCGCGTTAATGCCACATAAAATTCTCTTCGCCTTTCTGCTTGACGTTGGGCAGAGTCGATATTTTTAGCAAAATCCCACAATCCATCATATGGACGGTCCCTAGATGACCATGGATTTATTCTTCCAGCGACTACTTCTGGAGTAACAAGCACATTATTTCTTGAGGATAATGATGAGTCGGCTTTCCCGGCGTGGAATAAACCCGAAACAACTACGACCTTGGATTGTAGTCCTTTAGCACCATGAATAGTCATTATTTTCACCGCACCACCAGAAGGGACAGTAATTGATTGAGGGCCCTTATTGCCTAATTTCTGCAGTGATTGCAGATGTGAATAAATCTCAGTCGCTTCATGGCCATACTCACAACCTATATCATAAACCAAAGAACACCATAGCTCAGCATTTTGTCTAGCCGTATCATCTGGGTATGCCATTAAAAGATCTGAATGATCTAAAACAATGTCAAATATCTCGTGAACTGCCCCCTTAGCAGCCAGCGAACTGAGATGGTTAACCAAAATTCGACCACGTTCATCTGGGATGCCTCGTTCGATAATTGGCCACCAATTATCAGAATGCTTGATATTGGCGAAAATATCGTGTATCTGATGATCGTTTAAACCTGATACTGGTGAACGCGCAAATGAAACTGCAGCGAACTTAGAGTTTGGGTGGGCTACTAAATTGAGAACAGCCATCAATGAACTGACAACTGGCCGATTCAACAGTTCACCCTGCCGGTCTGAAATAACCGGAATGCCGCGTGCCTCTAGTCGTCGCAACAAATCAGAAATATGTTTTCTAGAGTGTACCAAAATTGTGATGTCTTTTGGAAGATAATCGTCACCAGAGTCCCCTATTTCAATAAATTTTGCCGCCTCAGCGCTCCATAATTTAGTTTGCTTATTGTGCAGTAGGCTATGTAGTCTGAGGGCAATTAATTCATGTTCTAGATGAATACTTTTTGAATTTGGGTCCGAAAATGCATTGTTTGGTTCGCTCAAGTCGAGGAGTGGCGAATCTCTTGACGATTGCAACGGAATGAGCCATTCAAGTTGGCCATCGCTTTTGTCATCCCTAAATGGACGCAAATCTTGAGCTTTAGCGTGCCAATCGCCCGGCAGTATGTGGTGTCTTGTATCAAAAACATCGGTGAAAATACCATTCATTGTTTCCATTAGGTTATGCAAGGTTCGATGGTTGGAGGTTAAATCGATATGTCCAAGGTTTCGGTTCTTCAGTCTTTCTTTAGATACTGGAACATATTGCTTGAGGTTTTTTGGAGAATCCTCGAAACCTACGGGGATGTGGCGCCATGGTAATGACTTCCCGCCACCTAATTCTGTGGTATGTTGGTTAGAGAACGAACCAATCTCGCCACCAGCACCAACAGGTCGTGGGTCTCTTCCGTAATCTACCTTTTTCAGATGCTGTAAACGTGGCTCAGACATCTCAATTTGGTTGACTAACTTAATGTTATCAACCGTCCTTTGCATTACAGTAACTTCTGCCTGTCTGAAACGGTAAATGCTTTGTTTCATATCACCAACGATACAAATTGTTGGATCCCATGGCCCCAATGGTGGTTTGGGGTCATCACTTTGACGCATTCTGCGCCCCCACAACCTAGCAAGAAGCCTGAAATGAGCAGGATTAGTGTCTTGATATTCATCGATGATGAATGCGCCGAACCTTCTACGTATTGTCTGTAAAACAGAAAATCTATGTTGTAGATCCACATAGCATTTGGGAAATTCCTGAGCAAGTTGTAATGCCGATTTTATGTGTAAATCTAGCCAAGGTTCCTCGCCCAGATTGTCCAATGCCTCTACAACACTCCGTGGGTAGTCATATCGAACAATATCAGGGCACCTAGCTAGCAACAAGTCCGCTGCTAACCTCTGAATGTCGTCAAAATCGTGAACTCCTTCGTTTGATTTCTTTAATCGCAATATATCTTGACAACCAGAGTGAACAACTAGCAGATCAGAGAGAATCATTGATTGGAGTTCCCTCGAAATGGACAGTTTACCAGATGGGGCAATATCGGGTAATTGTTCGTTTATTTCTTGCGTTCTTAATTCACAATCTAAATCCATAAACTGAAGCGGCGATATTGGGCTCAATAGATAGGAACTTCGACCTAGAATTCTCAACAATCTTCCTTCCTTACTGGTAAGGGCCTGATTCATACTCTGGCCTATCACTTTGAGTTGCTCGTAAATGGCTGTTTTGACCGCGGTAGGAATTCCTCTCACCTTCGATTTAGAAAACAAGCCCGGCATCCACCCATTACAATGATTTTTTTGCGGTAAGCAGCCCTTCGGAAAGAACGTCATATCATTTTTCAACAGTGATGAGTAACTTGACGATGCCAATGCCACCAACCAAACCCATTGCAGCTTGCCTTTTGCATCTGTTGGATAGGAATTTCTAGCAAGGTCCACCAACTGATTAAAGCGAGTGTTGGCGGTCCCTTGCTCGACTTCGCACATTTGAACTAATGCCTTTGCTTCAGCTAATATTTGATCAACCCAAGAATTTAATTCTACATGCAACTTATCGGCAAATATATCGATGATATCTGCCGCAGGTTCAAGAAACATATCAAGTAGAATTTCTGTATCTAGTGGCTTTGACTGATTCCACTGCATACCTTTTTCTCTAGAACGTTTCTTCATCGCTCTTTTAGATTCCTCAACAAATAATGATTTGGTCAACATTCCAGTAAGTATTACCTCGGCGCGTGCCTGACCTCCGACCAGTATTGCCAGCCGATTCCGAGATTCGATGAACCTGGTTATATCGCCCCGTACACCTGCTTCAATAGCGTCGCTATTCGACCTTATTCGCCATGACGAGTGAATTGTTTCCTGAATCAAGAGTGGTGACCTAACCTCAGAGATTTGTTCTTTGCTAGGGTTAATTGAAACTAAGTCTACGTTTGGCGAGACCAATTGTAGCAAGAATGCGTCGATTGTAGAAATTGGTGCTTCATCCAAGGAAGATAATAGCATCTCGATATCACCAGAATGTCGGATCCTTGGATCGAATACGCCTTTGTTTCCTGATGTCGGTAGGGCGCGCGTCGCTTCTAATCTCGACCTTATTCGTGATTTTAGCTCCGCTGCCGCTTTCTTGGTGAAGGTTATCGCTACTACTTCACTAGGCAGTAGTCCCTGCCATTCTGTCAAATCAGTTCTTTCACGAGCGGGGGCCCTCAGTGCGCCGTGACCGTATAACGGCTTTCGAGGACCATTGGGCAGTAGGAGGCGCGATCTCTGTTCAGGGGTGATGAGATGTTGGACATATCGTTCAGCCATGACTGTTGTTTTTCCCGTACCGGCACCGGCATCGAGAGCAATGTGCTTGTCTAAATCTAAACCAAGGATTTGACTATCGTTGAATCTAATCATTGGTGTCCACCTCCAAGCATTGCTGAAGGACTCATTCCACTAGACCGACAATAGTAGCATTGCTGGCAAGGTGTTGGATGAAAATTACCTTCCTCCGCCGAGATAATCGCCCTTGCAGAGGTTTGAATTCTCTCTTCGATCCATGACCTAAAGCCGCTAACCTCGGATTCTGAGTTATCTTGGGATGACGTGAAATGATTAGCAGTGTAATTAGTAATGATGCCTATCTTAGCAAGTCTAAGATACTTCATGGCAGTACTATCTACTTCGACATAATGATGAGTCTGTTCGCCCACCTCACTAATCCCAACACCGATTACCACATCATCTGGGTGGGCGTTTTCCCACGCTTTTGCATATAGTGCCAGTTGAACTTCATCAAATATCGCAGTTCTATGCCGGCTACCCTGTTTATCTTTTTTCGGTCCGTCAATATTCTTCAAATCCCTGATTATGATCCATCTCTGGTTATCCGAATAAACACCGTCAGCAGCAGCCTGTTGTTTTATTTCGTCGGGAACAAATACAACATCTACTCGATCTATCCGGCCAGATAAGTTAAATGAAAAATCAGTCTCTTTGTCACCTTTAGTCGTAATTACACAGACATTATTGCCATCATTCAAATTCCATTCACACGCTATGGGCGCGCTATTCTCAAGTGCTAACTCAGACTCAAGCATCCTGCCGATTCTACCAATGGGTTGCAGATTTATTTCCGAGGCGAGATGCTGTTGCCAGAGTTCTGAGTCAATGCCCAGCATGTCTCTGCACCTATGATGTGCTACGGCATTTTTACGGGATAGCCATGGTGCATTTTGCTCAATAAATTCTAACGCACTGAGCCACAACTTTTCCAACGAATCCAATTCTCCCTCACAGAGTGGTTTTGGTGAAGATACTATCTCGGTTCCTTCAGTTACGCCGTGTTGTTGTAAGATGTGAGCAATGATTTCATGGACAAGTAGTCCGCGCGTTCTACCATCAACATCCTCACTGGAGTCCTCCGGCTGATTCGCTAACAAGTGCTTTTCAAGCCAAGCACCCCTCGGGCATCGCAACCATGATTGTATTCTGCTTGCAGACCAGAATTTCTGTTTGAGTTGTTGTGAAGTAATTCCGGTTATCGATTGAAAAACTTCGCTTCCAGAGTCAAATGGGGGTAGCGGCCTTGGATCGATTGCCGGGCTGGTTGATTTAGCACCTCTTTTGCCGAGATGCGGCCAAATTTCAGCATCCACAGTAACCATTTCGGCTTGTGACCTTGAGGGCCTTAATATCAAGTTGTCAACCGAAACGAGATGTTCTCTTGATTCCCAACTCAGATATTCACCTCGCTCAAGTGTTTTGTGACTCGGTTGGCGCTTCAGCCGATCATTGAAGATTTCAAATTCGTTAGATTTCGCTAGGTTGCTCAAAGAAATTGGCGCAATGCTGATCGCTTGGTTGTTAGACAACTTGAGACCTGCTCTCTGTATCTGATCCCTACCCCTGTTGCCTGAACGACTACCTATTGCGCCGCTGCTTGACATAATCATAGAAAATGGCCTAGGAGTAAGGCAATTTTGTTTGGACTTATTATCCGTTACTGATATGTCCCAAGGCCTATCTAGATTATCCAAATCATAGTTTTGTGGATTGATGAAAGAGGGTATTTCGTTCAACACCTGAAATTGATTGATGTTCTTTTGGTGTTGTAAAAATTCTGCCAATGGGGCGCAAGGTCCAAATGCCTCATCTAATGATGTATCCAGCACAACCACTGTTTTTGAGGCATTAAGCAGATGTTTGAGCTGGTGCCTTGCTCTGCGAATCTCAATATCTTGGTTAAGAATCCCCAATTTTAATCTCGACTCGGTATCCAGCCAGGGAATCTTTGGTGCCTTCATCGACCATGAATCTGCATCCACGCCTGCTAAGATGATTAGGTCTGCTTCCAATCCAAACGCCTCATCAGGAGTCAAGATAGTGATATTCTTCGATTCTGACCTTGATTTAGGTAGTTCGGTTTGGTTAATTATCCGCAAGATGTGACTAATGAAATCACTATATTTTGTCGGCTGGTTGAACTTAAGTTGATGGAGTTGGGCCATAATTCGATGATGCCCCTCATATACAATTTGAAGCGCTGGAATCGCTCTAGAATATCTAAATTCATGCGGTACTAGTTTAGTGAAGTCAAGCGATTGAAAAATCATATTTAGCCATTCTGTACCTGTCTTTATTGGTTCAATCAAAGGTAAATTAACAGAAGACGAACAGCCAATACACTCTTTTCCTGCTAACTCGGCAGATTCTCGGCAGAGCGGTGCCCAAATCCTCAATATATTTGCTAACCACCATTGTGTTTCTTCAAATTTTTGACTCATAACTGCAATATCGCTTCCAAGGTTCGGTTTGGCAATGGATAGTGTGTAGGACCATCGCTCTAGGGCCCCTGGCCCACCCAAGACATGGAAGTTTAGGGAGATATTCTGTAAGATGTCTAAGTGAGGTTTGGGTTTCCAATCCGGATTTGTCGGATGAACAAGATTGGATAATTGGGAAAATTCAATAGGAAAACTAGTATTTCCAATAAGTCGCCTAAGTTTGCTAAAAGACCAAGACTCAAGCCCTTCGCCGATATTTAATGCATTGATGAGTCCCGCGATTGATGACTGTTCTCGTAAGTTATTCGATTGCAGATTGCATATCAATCCTAACTCTTGTAATCTTGTTGCCCAGAAATTGACCTTAGTCTCAGCTGCTCCATCAACAATAATTATCTTACCTTGATTGGTTTCTAAATAATCGCTAACTAACTCGATAGTTGATGAAATATGGTGTTCTTTTCGCTCAAGAGAAATCCTGTGCCAACTAGTTGATTGCTGGATTGCGGTAGCTGACTTCCACTCAAACTCTTCAGTTGTATTGCATATCTTGTGTGGTGGTAACCACTCAGGTAGTGTCCCCTCAGTACACCATTCTACATCCGCGATATAGGCGCCATGAAAACCTAGACGGAACGATCCCGGAAAACATAATTGATGAATAGGAGTAATTTTCGAAATTAGGTCCAGTAACGCGCGATCCATCTCACTAAATTCGGGACAGTGGTCTAACATAACTATACCATTCAAGCCCTTAAGGGTGAATGGGACTTCTGTTGAAGACTTCAGCCTGTTTAGCAAATGAGATTTCATAAGTTGTGGATGCGTTTTCTTAGTCCTCTTCTCAAGATTTAGAAGTAGACTGCGAAATTCGTTTACTCCCGGATCATTGTCCCAGGTCCAGGGCGTCTTTAATTCGCTCAACTCTTTATGAAGTTGTGACAGCCTCTCAGTCTTATATTCGCTCCATTTACGACCTTCAATGGGAGTGAACATCAAGGGGAAGCGCCCGTCATTAGCATACTGAACCGTTAATTGATGCACTAGGGAGAATAATAGTGCATCATTATCCATCACAATGGGCAACCGCAGATCAAGAAAAAGTGAACTAAACAGACGCTTTAGTGTCAAATGCTTCGAGGTATCAATTGATGAAATATATTCTGAAAGTCTATCCAAGCTTGTTTTCCTGGTTGCCTCGGAAGGATAAATGATTAATTTATCATCATCGAATTTAGAGATTAAATCATTAAACAACCATTCAGGCATCAACTGCCCGCTTGGTGTGGGTTCGACTGATAGCATAGATGCTGTTTCATTAATTGCGTCCACAGCATGACCTCCATGTTGCGTATTGCTGCCATAGTTGACGCCCTAACAGTTGAAAATTGCTATCGTTAACGCGTAAATCCGCACTTAATTGCCGTATCAAATCAGATTTGTGCAACGTATGCCTGGCATTGCAACCTGACTCGCCGATATCAAAGCTAGTCGAATTAACCATCAACAATCCCCCGTAGCATTGACCAGATTATCGATAGTTATTGAAGACTATCACGAAGAATGGGCAAAATGTAGGTTTTTCTCCGGTAAACAAACATCAGATGCATTCAAATTAACTGTCATGATAGGCAATCTATGCGAAGAGCCTTACCTCTACTAGTGACATTCCTTTTTGCCATGATGTCAATGTCTAACTCTGTTGCATTACCTGCTGTTGAAAGCAATAACGGCCCGGTGTTCGGTGGGCAACACTCAGCAGTAGCCAACCAGTCTACTCAATCTGCCGAAATTAGTTCATTACCAGCCATCGCAGAAGATTTTACTGCCACTTGGTGTGAAAATTGTGTCAAAGCAGAAGCGGCACTTGACGAGCTGGAATCTGAAGGATTACTGACCAAGTATGAATTTCACGTGGCTCCTGACCTAGATGACTCCGGATTTCTTCAACCTGAAGTAACTAGTCATCTAGAGAGCAGGTATGGATATCAGCGTGGCCCACCATTGGTAGCGATAAATGGCATCATGACAAAGAATGGGGTTGTCCCCGACTCAGACAGTCTTGTTTCAGATTATCGAAACATGATGGCCGCACAACTAAATCTCGTCGATGCCACATCATCATTTACTTGGACTCCATCCGCATATTGTGAGTGCGATTTAGGTGATAATATGGGTATTATCAGTTGGAGTCTTGAAGCCAACTTATCCGCTTATCCTGATGGAATCCTGAGTGTTAATGCTTGGATTGTTGAGCAATCTACTGAGTTTAGCGGCGGTTCAAATGGCAAGAATACTTATCACGATTTAGTGCGCACAATCATCGATTTAGGCAACGATCCTCAAGGTAGCGCTAACATAACTATCCCAAATGCATATGACGGCGACGATTTAGAAATTCATCTGGTATATATCGTCGATATACCAGACCCGGTGGATGAGGATCCCACGCCTATTACAGAAGATGAAACAAATTCTAACGGTTTGCCTGGGTTTACTCTAAGTCTTGTAATCTGTGCGATTGTTGGCGCTGTTGTTTACACCCGAAGAAATTAGACTATTGGGCTAATTTGGCAAAGACTTCGATAACCTTCTCGATGTCTTCATCCGTTACATGTAGGTGTATAACCGCCCTCACAGCAGTGGGGCCTACGTCTAACACATCGATGCCGTGCGATGCCAATTCTTGCATTAATTTCTTGGCGCCCATATCACTGTCTATGTATACCATGTTAGTTTCAACTGAGTCCAAATCTATGCTAAATCCAGGTAATTTACTGATGCTAGTAGCGAGGTGTTTAGCACGTGCGTGATCCTCAGCTAGTCGCTCAATATTGTGCTCTAAAGCAAATAAGCCACATGCAGCCAAAAATCCTGACTGCCGCATCCCACCACCGAACAATTTTCGCCATCGGCTAGCTTTCGCGATAAACTGACTAGATCCAACTAAAAGACTCCCTACTGGCGCTCCTAATCCTTTAGAGAGACAAATCGATACCGAGTCAAAATCTCTTAACATGCGTTTTATCGGAGTTTGCATTTTTACTGCTGCATTGAAAATTCGTGCGCCGTCCATGTGTATTGCGCATCCATGTTCGCGCGCTGAAGCGGCTACTGCATCGAGATTCTCCTGCGTATAACATGTGCCTCCACCTCGGTTAGCAGTATTTTCGACGCATACCAACGTTCCATCGGGGTAATGTCCTAGACTACCCTTGGCTTTGCGCACTGCCTTGGCCACTCCTTCAGGTGTCAATTGGCCTTTCTCACCGTCAATTAACGCAACTGAAACCCCAGATAAGGCAGCATAACCTCCACCCTCATATTGATAGATATGGCTGGTCCGTTCCATGATAATCTCGTCTCCAGGCGAGGTATGTGCTCTGATTGCAATAGCATTACTCATGGTTCCAGAGGGGACGAACAATGCCGCTTCCATACCGCACATTCCAGCAATTTTCTGTTCTAATTGACGCACTGTTGGGTCATCTTGCAAAACATCATCACCGACAACGGATGCCATCATCGCTTCTTTCATTGCTCGGGTAGGCTGAGTAACTGTGTCGCTGCGGAGGTCTATTCTGTCAAGGTTATACTCTCGCATGACATCACCAATTGGCCATCATTGATGAACTATCCCGAAATCTAAAGCAACTTCAGATGCCCAGTCAAAGCCTCCAGTTGCTTTTCCTCAGCAGGGCCGAA
>DALZ01000007.1:0-3582 GCA_002496955.1 Euryarchaeota archaeon UBA128
GCCTTAAGAATTGGCACAAATATGCAGCACATGTTACCAACCACAAATCCTATTGCAATAATTATTGATGGGATGTCTGCCGCGTCCTCATATCCAATAATGTTGAACAGTAAAAGGACACCAGATATGACTGTTATCACAATTAAAGAAGTGAAGTCACTATCCTTTGCTACTTTAACTCCAAAAATTATTCCGACAATCCCAACTCCAATGACAACTACAGAAATAATCACGAAAATTGCCCCAAAACTCGTTCCTGTTCCGAGGCCAGATTCAACTGAACTAATCATGAGTCCACCAACCATCGCAACTAATCCCAAGCCGATTACTAACCCCATCCACATACAAAATGCGATTCCAGCAACTTTGGGTACCGCCGGCATTTCTCTAAATTCTGTAGTAAGCGTTACGTTACTAGAGTGGCCTCTGGATTCATACGATTGATCACCATCCATATTCCATTCAAATTCTCCATCACAAAGGGGACAAAGAAATTCACCAGAAGCGTCATCATCGAGCTCAATATCACCATCACAATGCGGGCACAGAATCTCTACCATGCCTTCAAACGGTTTGATTCTAATCATAATATTTGTGCCGACAATGCGCACATTCAATAGGTCCGTTCCGTTGGATAATAGTGATAGGGTATGGAAAAAATAGCAGTAATTGGTGCAGGGCAAATGGGCAATGGAATCGCACAGGTCGCCGCAAGCGCAGGATATGATGTGTTGATGGTAGACATAAGACAAGACTTTGTTGACAAAGGCCTTTCAACAATCGAGAAATCACTCAGTAAACTTGTTTCTAAGGAACGGATGACACAATCGGATGCTAACGATACTATCGCAAGGATCTCTACCAGTATCGATAGAAATGACTGCAGAGACGCTGATCTAGTAGTAGAAGCAGTACCTGAGGTATTGGATTTGAAAACTTCAATATTTGCCGAACTCGACAGAATTTGTAAACCGGAATGTATTCTTGCATCCAATACTTCATCAATTTCTATTTCGACTATTGCTAATTCAACCACTAGGCCGGATAAAGTCATCGGCATGCATTTCATGAATCCGGTGCCAATAATGAAATTAGTAGAGATAATAAATGGCGATAAGACCAGTAATGCAACCAATGCTGCAGTAGTTAGTGCAGCAGAACACATGGGTAAGACTGCATTGTCTTGTAACGATTCACCTGGGTTTATCTCCAACAGAATTTTGTGCCCAATGTTGAATGAAGCTATTCTTGCTCTAGAGGAAGGCGTCGCTAAGCCAGAGGCAATTGATGGTATTATGAAACTGGGAATGAATCATCCCATTGGACCCCTAGCACTGTCAGACTTGATTGGCTTAGATACTGTTCTGCACATAATGAATGTGCTGCATGATGGTTTGGGTGACGACAAGTATGCTCCAGCTAAACTGTTGCAAGAGATGGTTGCTGAGGGGAAACTTGGTAGGAAATCTGGGGAAGGGTTCTACAAGTATTAATGTAATTCTAAATCGGCGTGATACTATGAAACAAAGCGTAAATGTTCTAGGCAATGCGTTACAAGAATGCTCCATGGACCCGTTAACTGGCTGGTATAGGGACGGATGTTGCAATACAGACAATAGCGATCGTGGCCTCCATGTGGTATGTTCGATAGTAACGGAAGCGTTTCTGAATTTTGCCAAGTCAAAAGGAAACGACCTAATGACTCCAGCCCCGCAGTTCAATTTCCCTGGCCTGAAGCCGGGTGACCGTTGGTGCGTGTGTGCAAGGACTTGGCTCGATGCGGTCAATAACGGCGTGGCATGTCCTGTTAACTTAGAAGCAACCCATGAAGAAGCATTGAACATAATTCCCTTCGAACTCTTAGAAATGCATGCTGAGTAGTATTATTATGTCAGAAGCATATATTGTTACTGGTGCCTCAAAAGGATTAGGCAGATCAATTTGCGAGTTACTAGCAGAAAACGGCTATGTGGTAATCGGTCTTGCTAGGGATTCTAAGGAATTAAAATCGTTGGGTGAGCATCTCAAGAAGTACAACGACGAATCTCGAGTTTTGGTCTGTGATATGTCAAATGGATATGATGTTAGTGAGGCAGGTAAGCAAATAGTAACTAATTTTTCTAGGATAGATGGAGTCATTCACAATGCTGGAATAATTGGCCCAGTTGGTAGCATGTTCACCACTGCAACAGATGAGTGGAATAACACCATCATGGTGAATTTGCTGTCAATACAACACCTTACTAAAATCCTTTACCCAGCAATGGCTAACTCTGAACATTGTCGGGTGACGACAATTTCAAGCGGCGCAGCAGTCAACTCATTGCATTCATGGTCAGCATATTGTGCATCAAAGGCAGGATTGGATATGTGGACGCGTTCTTTAGCGGATGAAGGCGCACGTCATGGCATTAGTGCGGTTTCAGTTGCTCCCGGAATTGTTGACACTGGTATGCAGGAAACAATTCGTTCGACTAGTAAAGAGGATTTTCCAATGGTTGAAAAGTTCATCGAGTTCTACAATAATGGCGACTTAGTCGCCCCAGAGGTCGTCGCAAATGCACTATTTGAGTTAATCACTAAGCACAACTTTGAGCAATCCGGAAAGCGATTTGACGTTCGTGATTTGTAAATATGTAACAGGCTTTAGTGGTAATGGTCATAAGCCAACACCAATCCAGTGACATGAGGCAGACCCATGGTAGGAACTGATAGAGTTGAGATTAGAACATTGAAAGTAGGCAGATTTTGTGTCGTAGATGATGAGGCATACAAAATCCTGAGTATCTCAAAATCCAAGCCGGGAAAGCACGGTTCAGCAAAAGCAAGACTTGAACTTGTTTCATTGTTTTCGGCAAAAAAGATTTCACATGTTGGCACTGTAACTGATAACATTCAGGTTCCGATGATTGAGAAGGGAACTGCTATGGTGACCCACATCGACGGTGATGAGGTTCACGCCATGAACATGAGAGATCACAGCATGATGATTTTACCAATGGAGCCCGAGATGACTATAGAAGCTGGTAAGGAAATCATGTGGATGGAAGCACTTGGCAGGTACAAAATCATTAGAGACCACTGAGATTCAATACCCTGGTGGCAAACTAATACAAATCCTGCTATTGCAGGTATCTAATTCATAAGCCTTGATTAGCCCCTGTCATATATGGCTGGGGGAGCAGTTGCTGAGGCTAATAGTTCGGCAAAAGAAATGATAGATGCAATGAGTGATGATGAAAAATCCGCATTGAAAGGCTGGTATTGGTATGACTGGGGCAACCAAGCATATGCGTTAACGGTAATGACTGTAATTGTTCCTGCTTTGATGGCAAACCTATACAATAAGGCAACGGGAACACAGGGTGGGGCAGGATTTTTCGCTCTAGTTTACGGTCTAGCTATGCTTGTTGTTGCAGTTACAGCACCAGCCCTAGGAGTTATTGCAGATCGAATGCCAGTAAAGAAGAAACTATTGTTCTGGTATACTGTTGTCGGTATAATATTCTGTGCTGCGATGGGTGCCGCACCTTACTTCGGCTCGCAAGCATACCTTATTTTGGCGTTTATGTTCGTGATTGG
>DALZ01000007.1:3985-25824 GCA_002496955.1 Euryarchaeota archaeon UBA128
ATGGACCATGTGTCTTCATGGGGCTATGCATACGGCTTTTTGGGTGGTTCAATCATCTTGTTATTCCACCTTGTTGTCCTATTGGCAACACCGTGGGATACCAACTTTCAACTTGCAGTAATTTTCTCCACATCGGCTCTTTGGTGGTGGGGATTCGGCGCTCTTATGTTTTTCAAGACTCCAGAACCGCCGATATTAGATGAGATTGAATATCAAGGAGTTTGGCACTCAACAAAATTTGCTTACAGCGAGGTTTGGAAAACACTCAAGCAAATAAGAGTTGAATTTCCAGTCCTATTCCTGTTTATAGTTGCTTATTTGCTGTTCTATGATGGAGTTAACACAATCAATGGGATGGCATCTGCCTTTGGTGAGTCAGTCCTAAGAATCAACCCAACAATGAACATAGCATTATTGTTGACAGTAAATTTTGTAGCAGTACCAATGAGTATTGTATTTGGTAAGATTGCAGATAAGTCCGGAACCAAGTTTGCTTTAATGTTAGCATTAGCAATATACTGTATTGTTGCTGTTGCAGCAGTAGGATTCGCACCGTTAGAATTGGAGGACGATCATAAAAGATATGATTTTCAATACGATTATGATGAAACCACAGATGAGTATGTTTTGACCACCTTGTATGATCGTGGTGTGGACGGTTGGGTGTCCGCAGATAGCTCAGGTGATGCAGAGTTCCGAGATGCGTTTGGAACGTGGATGTCTTTTGAAACCGCAGAAGAAGAGTCTGTTGGAGGTTTCAAATGGGTAGATGGTTTTGGTGCAATAATTGTAATTGGAGTAGCAACCCTTGGTGTTGGTGTGGCAATGATTACCATCATGCGCAAAGGCATGGGATGGATTGGCTTAGTTTTGATATTATTATTATCTGGAGTTGTTATGGCAGGAGCATCGATGTTTAGTGAAGATGTTGCTGAAGAGGACAAAGAAACCTACAAACTTACCAGTTCAGAAGCAGCCCTAATGGTCGCTGCGTTTGATAATGCTAGTGATCACCGATTCTCAATACATTTTGAAGGTGGTCCACTTGATGGAAGTGCTGAAGTTGGGGACCGACATCCAACACAACTAGATCAAGGTGGATACATGGATTGGTGGCCTGAAACCATGCGAGACAAAGTTTGGGCGCCGTTAGGAATCACAGTTTCATTACAATGGATTATCCTAGGATTCTTTGTCGGATGTGTTATGGGCGCTGCAGGTGCTCAGGCACGTTCTATGTTTACCATGCTCATACCAAAAAGCCGTACAACCGAATTCTTCGGTTTCTTTGGATTTATTGGTAAAGCAGCAGCGATGGTCGGTCCATTCCTCTATGCAGCTGCCGCTGGATACTTCGATGATAGAATGGCAATTATGACAATTGTTGTTGTAATCATAAGTGGTTCGTATTTATGTGCTAAGGTTGACCTTGAAAAGGGTATGAAAATGGCTGATGATTACGATGCACAATTTTTAAATGACGATGCGTAAATGAGGGCCAGCGATGAAAAATTTTGGTTTAGTACAGACAATTGGCTCTGGTGTTTTACTTATCTACACAGTAATTTTGTGGGGTTTGCCGGTGGCGCCAGCCTATGCAGTATTTGATCAAATTTCGGCGCAGTTCTTGACCACCTCTACTTTTGCTAATTACATCATTTACGGTCTTAGCGCAGGTTTAGCATTCATGATCTACATTCTATCACTGCTGTTTTTTTCTGGGATGACTCAAAGGATAATTCATGTCAGAGTGCCTGAAGATAAAATCGTTGACAAACTTGAGTCATGGACTACCGTGCGATGGGCTGTCTGTGCTCATTTGCATCGCTGTACTCATCCAGTTCTAGTTCACACTATTCCTTCGCCGATTTGCAATGCCTATTACCGATTAGCGGGCGCTAAGATTGGCAAAGGTGTGCAGATTAATACGATTAACCTCAACGACCCGTCAACCGTCACCATCGGTGATAAAGTTGTCATAGGCGGAAGGTCCGTTATCAATGGTCACCTAGTAGAAAAAGGACAAATTGTCCTCGCTCGTGTCAAACTGGAGGCAGGTTGCTTGATTGGAGCTGGTTCTACAATTCAACCGGGGGTAAGAATTGGTAAAGGCGCAGTTATTGCAACTAATGGTTTGGTTGGGAAATGGAAGGATATCCCTGATGGCGAGGTTTGGGCAGGACTGCCGGTAAAAAAAATCAAAGAATCCTCTAAGCGCAAAGGTATCGAAGATTAGTAAATACTGACATTATTATGCGCAATAGTATTCAAGTGGGCGCGACTACAACAACCTGTGCGGAAGCACATCCGGGGGACGATTAAGTGACTGTTCAGAAGTCTGCGTATCGACAACCAATAACCGCCGAAGGTCTCAAGGCAATCGAGGAAGGGAAACTAACCTGGCTTGATGACGAGATGTATAACAACCTCAATACTGGTGTCCTTGAGCAATATCTTGAGGAAAAAAACATTGAGGAATCATTCGAAGTTTCACATTGGAGTACTCCAAAAGTGATGTATGGCATTGCCATCGGTGCGATATTTTCTGGGGTAACTGCCTATATCGGTCTAAAATTGGGATTAGCGATCTCAGCGGCATGGTATATTGCATATCTGCTTGGAATGGCCCTAAAATGGTCGCCCTCAGAAGTAAATATCGCTACGTCGGCAACAACTGGTGCGACACATGCATCTACAGGATTTATTTTCACCTTCCCTGCAATATTCCTCCTGGCGAGTGATGCTAGATATGAATTAGCGAGTGGACCATTAATTGACATAACCTACGCTGATGCCTTCAATTTGGCTTTTATCGGTATCGTTGCGTCTATGTTTGCCGGATTTCTCGGCGTGATGTATTTCATTATCTTCAGACGGGTTTGGTTGGTTGAAGACCCACTTCCATTACCGGGCTTTGAAGCCACACTGAAAATGCTAGATATTGCCTCAGATGTTAATACAGGGGCGGTAGAGCACGCTAGAGAATCTCTGAAAACCATCGGAATTTGGACTGGGTTGACAATGATTGGGTTATTCTTAGTCGAATATCCTCTGATATGGATAGGAGACAAAAAACTCGCTTTGCTTGATTGGATTGCTCAGACTGCTCACATAGGTGATTTCGGATTGGCGACAATTTACTCCAAAGGAACCATACACCAACCATCAGGAACGGTCGATGGGGTTTCGCTTAACTATACGCAGTGGAGTCCTGAAACCGCCTGGAACCCTTTTGCCTACACATATGTTGGTGTCTATTTGACTCCTTCGATGTTCGCTATCGGCTGGTTCATGAAAACTAGAGTGGCGTTCTTGGTAAATTTGGGAACGATTGTAGGTTGGTTCTTTTTGGTTCCACTTGTTGTATTATTCAATGTCCCGATTTACGATGCAATATCGCAATCTAATATACCGATTAAAACCTATGCAGGAGATACAGGTGCGGCGCTACAGATGCTCGCTTTTAGTAAATCGGTGCGAACCATTGCAATTGGCGCCATAGTCGGTGGCGGTATGTTTGGACTTGCGAAGATGTACAAAACTTTCCTGAATATTTTCAGCGACATCGGTGGGGCCTTGAAAGGAGAAGGCAGCCAAGAATATATGGAAGGCAAGGGATGGTATGAATGGCCATTGAAGCATATCCCGATTTTTATGTTATTGACGTTCTTTTCCATGATTGTTATATTTTTCATCGGCGGGTTTTCAATTCTGGCAGCACTAATATTTGCCACGGTCTTGATATTGACCACATTCCTGTTGGGAGCCATCGCTGTAAGAGTTATGGGTGAGACAGGAATTGAACCTGTTTCTGGAACCTCTTTCATTGTATTGCTGATGTTATTGGGAGTGTTCTTAAACGCTCAAGATTTACTAAATCTAAGCACTCAAGATGCAATCTTACTAGGATTGGTTGGCACAACGGTGTTTGGTTCGGCGATCTCAATGTCTGGAACAGTAATTGGCGATTACAAAAACAGTCTTTACATCGGTAATCGGCCATATCACATCTCTAAAGGCAACATTATGGGAGTCATACCTGGTGCAATTATTGGAGCAGGTGTGGCTATCTTCCTCTCGATTCAACTCGCCGATGGAAACATAGAATTGCTAGCACCACAAGCTAATGCATTTGCTACATTTTCGGTAATCTTTGCAGAGCGCGAGGGTGACTTATGGTTGCTATTCTTGGGATTCCTGCTAGGCATGTTTGTTGAGTGGGCTACGGGTATGGGTACGTCATTCGGTCTAGGGATGTATCTAACGGTTCCATACACGTTGCCGATGTTGATTGGCGGATATGCGCGTGACCGTTGGGAACTCACGACACTTAAGCCAAGGATCGACCAAATCAAGTCAGAAAATGGCTCCAACGAGGCAGAGAAACAGCGTGCACTGATTCTGTTGGGCACTTTCATGATAGCGGCTGGGCTCTTGACAGGGGAAGCTTTCTTTGGCACAGAATCTAGTATCCTATCGTTCATCGATACTCTTGTGCCAAATCCAGACGCCGTCTCTTGGTATGTTGGAAGATTGCTTGGGTTTATCCTCCTGAATGTATCAATTGGGGCTCTCATATACTGGCTATTCAAGCGTGCAGGCGTCATTGGCAGCGGTCCAGAAAACGGAATCTTAGACGCTGAAACCGCCTGAGTGTGAACCAGATGAGCGCTGTAAACTCCACACCTAATTGGGTGTGGTTATTACTTGTTGCTGCGGTATTTGGTGTGTCAAGTGCTGGTGCGTTATTTCAACAAGTCGATGATGTTCCGCCATTATTGCGAGCGTCATGGCGGCTCCAACTCACTGCAATTGTTCTGGCACCTTTTGCTATAATTCAGTGGTTTAATCATGGCCATTTACTGAAGCATAGATTCACTGAGAAATCTACCATGTTATGGTTGGCTGGTGGAGGATTATTTCTTGCTCTACACTTTGGTGCGTGGGTTGCTAGTTTAGACCAGACATCACTAACTCACTCGCTATTATTTGTTACAGCACACCCCCTAATCATTGTATTTGGTATGATGTTGATAGCCAAATTTTTGGTAAACTATCGAAACCCATCAAGATTGGAGGTCATTGGTGCTTGTGTTGGGTTTGTCGGGGCCGCACTTGCACTGGTGGATCTTGGTGATGAGCAAGGTGGCAGAACCGTGACTATTTGGGGCGATTTTCTAGCCTTTCTCGGAGCCTTGTTTGTGGTGGGCTACATAGTTAGCGGTAGAGTATTACGGAAATGGATGCCGATTTTCCTTTATGCATTCCCCGTGACACTAATAGGGGCTTGTTTGTTAATACCAGCATCATTTTTATTTGAAAAAGAGTTTCTCGAGTTCGGCATGTTTGGTTGGATTGAGGCGGAATATATCTCTTGGTTTTTAGCATTAGCACTGATTGCTGGTTTGCTTGGTCATACCGGATTAAACACCTGTTTGAGGTATATGCCGCCATTAGTGGTATCAACTAGCGTGACTTTAGAACCGCTGATTGGGTCAATTATCGGCTACATCATATTTGATACCGGCTTACCGGGATTTTGGACTTGGCTTGGAGGTCCAGTTTTGATTACTGGTATCATCTTGGTGATTGTTGGTAGTTCCACGGAGTATACGAACACTCAAACGAGTGAAACCACCGAGGCTAAATGAGGCGACATCATGGTCATTCAAGAATCAGACAGTTGGTTATTACTTACTAACGATGATGGAATAGAAGCAATTGGTATGCAGTTACTTGTTGAGGCGCTTAATCAACGTGGTTACAAAGTGGTAGTGTTTGCACCCAGCAGCAACCAGTCTGCCACAGGAATGCGAATAAATTTGATGACACCGTTAAACTGGCGATATCGTAATGATTTGAAATTACAATGGGATGTTGAGGATCATAATCTGCACCTAATTGAATTGGATGGTACTCCCTGTGACACAATGATTGTGGCTCTAGATCGGGGTTTGCAACATATTCTTCCTGAGGTCACTGTGAAACTAGTGGTGTCGGGCGTCAACCTTGGGCCAAATATGTCGCAAGACTCCTATCATAGCGGTACTATGGGTGCTGCAAGGGAAGCAGGATTATACGGTATGCCAGCCATAGCATCGTCTTTGACAGCGTTTGATTCCGAAGGTATGCAAGCAGCTGTAGATGCAACAGTACAGGTCATCGAATATGCTTTTAAGATGCTACCAGATAAACCAATTAACTTACGTAGACCAAAGGCTGACTTAACTAAATCTCATATTAGCAGATGGCCAAAAATTGACGGTCCACTCGCTTGGGTAGATAACCCACGTGAAGCATTGAGGACGGCTTTTAACCACGGCGATTTAATGATTAATATCAACACTCCCCCAGACTGGAATGGACAGTTTCAAACAACTAGATTGGGCATGCGTTGGTATCGTGATGCAATATCATTCGCAGAACACGATAACAATGAATCCACAGCAACCTTCACAATTGGGGCAGCAAGTATCGATCATACACCGGTCTTGAATAGTGACTGTGACGCAGTTATGGAGAGTACGTCAAGCATTTCCTGTCTACCGACTTGGCCGCAAACACATCCTCTAGCAGTCGACGATGACCTGCTGAAATGGTGTCTAGAATCAAGTGCTGATAGTTATCCATCTTGGCTAAATATTTAGTTCAACACCCTCATCGATTAAGAAGTGACAAACACCTATGGCCATGTGCCCTTGAAGCCATGTATTGCCGAGAGAACGTCTAATTAGTGTATCGAACTTATCCACCCGAAGGGTTTTGTCGTCGCTTATGATGAATCCTAGGTCTAGTTCATCGTCACGGATAAAATCGGTTGAGTGTGGTTTTCCTTCTGTCGGAATCGGACTATTTTCACTCCACAGACGTGTTGCGTTAGCATCCAAGGCAATGATTGTTGATTGATGCCATTCTCTTATGGTATCCTCGATGCTGCCACCGCTGTCATAAATTCCACTATCTCGCTCAATCCACCGACCAATAGGCGGTGAAGGCTCGCGAATCACCTTTGCAATCTGTCCGGCGATTGAGCGTTCCTCAGCGTGAATTCCTGTAACCTCCCTGCCAACAAACTTCAATCTACGCTTAGGACCAGGGCCGCCCCATAGGTGTAGAATTACCTCTGAATCTCTTCGGAGGCCATGACTTGTCATCAAAGAAGCCATAAGAGCTCTGATTAAAACATCCATTCTACCTGCTCCACTGGCCAAGTCACTTAGTGGGAGTTTGCCAGAAGCCATCGCTCGGTGCCCGATGATAGCAAATCGACGCATTATATCACTTGATTCCTCGTTCAACAAGAGTATTAATCGCAATACACACATCGTTGATGGTTTGCAAGGTAAAATCTGCCCCGGTTTTATCAATCAAATACGCTCTAGGTTTTGCTTTATCTTCAATATCCTCGAGTCTGTTGGCAATTACAGCTGTCATTTCTGCATGTTCTAGTTGCGCTTCTGAACGTCTTACCAATTCCTTATGTTTTACGCCAGTTTCCAATTTGAAACCAATCCTGACTGTTCCACGGCATTTTTCTTTAAGTTCAATAATATGCTTTGGACTTTCAATCAAATTAATTGTAAGCGGTCCCTGTTGGCTTGCTAGTTTGCCTTCTGCTGGTTTATCAACTACATAATCCAGCACAGCAGCAGTATGAATCCAAGCGTCTATTTTGTCATTAGTCAAGGCTAATAATTCTCTCAGCATTTTATCGGGGGTTTTTGCTTTAATTATAAGTGGCAACCATGGTGGTGCGGTGAATGTTGTCAATCCGGCGACACAAGTTACATCATGCCCATTTCGATATAGGTGGTCTGCGATGGTAAACCCGGTTTTTCCACTACTGGTATTTTGAACGTGGCGGACATCATCAATCCTAGAAATTGTTGAACCAACGGTAATTACCACTGATTTCCTGTCTGGATTAAACTTATTGACATAGTTGGCAAATCTGGCTACTACTTCATCATGTGGGGGTGTTTTACGTTTCCCTTCTTGTTCCTTACCCCAGTGAACTGTTATGTTCAATTTTTCAATTTCTTCCACTAAATCAGATGTAACTGGATCATCAGCCAAGTCAGCATGCATACTAGGAATCATCATGACTGGGCAGTGTCGTGACCTTGCTGCACTCAGTGCCATCAATATTGGGCCATGTTGAAGCCCGTGCAAGTAACTAGCCATGAGATCGCGAGTTGCAGGTGCAATCAATATTCCGTCAACCTCATCCAGGGCAGTTAAATCGCTCTCCCATGTTGTTACAACCTCTGCTTGAGTTGCCCATTCTACTGCCAACGGGGTGATGATTTTTTGAGCAGAATAGGTCATCATAACGCTAACTTTCGCACCATGTCGGCGTAATTCTCTTGCTAGGCGTACTGTATCAACTGCTGCAATACCGCCACTAACGCCAAGAAGTATTTTTTTTCCAGCGAGGCTATCCCCACGAATTTCCACATCCGTATCGCGCATCGCCATATACAACGCAACGGTTTGGCCATTTTGACTTCTTCGTCGTATTTCTATTGATAATCAATGCAACAGTTCAAAATCGGCACCTAACATCCTTGTAACATGCAGCCGAATCGCGGTGACCAGTTAGTGGTGGCCGGGATGCGACCTGGTAGTCTTAATGCAACTACAAGTGTGTTTCAAAGAATACATCGTGGCACCTCATTCATTGTATTTATTGATGGGCTCATTGTAATGTATTTATTCTGGGCTATTACATCATTAATTTCCCCAGATATTGCTGGCGTGTCTCTAGGCTTGGTCTCAATCGTGTGCTTTCTAACTTGGAGAGCATATCGTTCAAGAGTTAGTTGGGCCTATTGGCCAGCATCGATGATGATTCTGATCGCCGGTCTATTTTTCGGTTTAAATGCCCTTGACTCGTTAGGGTTAGTCCTGTCAGGCAGCGTTGGTGCCTTGTTGTTTTTATTTTTGACAGGATGGGCAGCATTGGGGTCGTTTAGGAGGTTTATGTATCACTTTAATCCGGTGTATAAATCTGGGTATTACAGCGAAAGTCATGAAACACAAGAGTTTGAACTTGAGCAAGGAGAAATGCTTGCAGCTTGTCCAAGGTGCATGGCAGTATTAGCAATTAGGCCATCAATGCTCAGCGCAAGTGACAGATGTCCGCATTGTCAAGCGCCCCTTATTGACCCACAACTAGCAGCCAAGTATGGGTTGAGTGAAGAGCAGTAAATCAGCGTGATGCTAGTGTTAAATTCTTCCACATCTCTTCTGGAACTTCCATCGCTAGTCTTAGGCCACCCATGGCACCTAGTCTAACGGGGTCGTCAACGACATGAACGTTAACATCGCCAAGGTCGCTCAACCTGCGCTCAATCATTGCTCCGAGTCCAACAATTCCTGAGCCACCTCCGGCTAGAATCATATTCCTTCTAAACTGGTCGTGATATTCAGGGTTTGAACCGGCTATTAACTTCTTGATATTCTCAACAATTGGGTCGACAATTGATTCACAGGCATTTTGGATGCAATCGGTAATGTCTAGTGTCATTGCTTTTCCTTCGATTGAGAAATCGACCATAACCGGTGATTCTGGAGTGGATGTGCTGACGAAAGAATACTGTTCTTTCCATCTCCTTGCCATGTCTTTGGTTATCTGGGCGCCGCTGTATTTTGATTGCACTTCCTCGATAATTTTCCTGTCAATGTAATCACCAGCATATTCAGTGTGCATTTGATCTTCTGGGCTGGGGATAGTTCCGTAAACACGGCATAAATCAGTTGTTCCAGCACCGATATCAATCACCAGTGTGTGCTCTATCATATCAAGAGCGTAAGCCACTGCAAACGGCTCTGAAATAATCATTGCAGCATTGACGGTTCCGGCCGCAGCGTCGAATATTGCGGTTTTGTCGACATAGCTGGCTTCCGCAGGTGCACCGACTACAGCAACAACTCGGTCATATTCTTCAGGGTCTGATAGTGAAATGAGGTGAGTGATAAAATGTGCAATAAAGTCCCTGTCTTCTGATGTGTCTTTGATTACCCCATGCTCAAGTGGTCTGTAAAGGTTCAATGCGAGCCTGTTTTTGAGGGCTTCTTCGCCGAACAGGACATCTCTTTTCAAGAAATTTCTTGCAATCGGGTCCTTAGGTGTCCCAATAACGGTTAATTCTTCTTCTTCGTGACTATCCGAGGAAACCATTACAGAGCGAAAAGTTCCCAAATCTATCCCAATATACAATACATCTCCAGCCATATGACTCGCCTAACTAAGCCATTGCGACATACCTTATGAATAATCCCTATGTTTTGACTCTAATATTTGAGGGAAAACTGTCACTTTAATATTCTATAGAATGAATGTATGAAGAGTATTTTTCCGTTTAGCACCAAGATTCACAACTATGACAATACCAACTAGCATACTCAACGTATAATTCAGCCATGGCAGAACAGTTTGTACACTCTTTTAGAGTTTCATCGCCATACAAACTTAACACCATCTGCACATGATAAGCATCATCGATACCTAGTTCTTGTCTCAGTGACCATAGTAGCTGATCTTCACTCGGCGAAATTATACCATCCTCTAACACCATTTCAACGACTCTACGGTAGTCTTCGAAGTCTGCTGCGTTCCTTGCATCTAATATTATGCCATTCTTCTCTGCGACTATGTCAGTACCACCAGGGTCGTCAACGAACAATACTAGTGATTCAGGGCGTAAGTCTTCATTACGCAGTTCAAATGATATTCTTGCACCACTAACATTAGCAAAGACAAGACTGGATTTGTTGTTTATCACATTGGCAATTGAACGAGCAGTCTCTTCTGCGTTAGTTCCTCGACGCCAACCCATACCATCATTGACGTTGTAGGAGTAAAATTCTGTTCCGATACCGGGATACTCTAATCTTATTTCCTCCCCGCCATCAAAACCATTAGCAACTATTGTTATCGCAGCAACCTCCGTTGACACAATATTATCTTCATCATCAAACATAATCATTAGTGGCTTCCTTTCTTCGGTAGCAGTATTGAATCGCCCTTGCATTCCACTCATCCACTTATCTTCTAGTCTAGCCAGTGTAGCTTCTTGTTGGTCTGTAAGATTGTTGTTGACTCCCAAGACATTTGCGAGACTGCCAGATTCGACATCTTTTTTGAATTGTTCAATCAAATCAGCATCTCTTTGATACGTTGGTATTTCTGTTGCGACTTTTTGTTCTACGTAATCAGGATCAGGCCACTCATGTGAGCATGAAATGCACCGTAGGTATCCAGCCATTGTTGAATTGTCGGATTCTCCTCCACACCTTGGGCAGTCTCCGCCTTCGTTATAGGTTAGGTTGTCCGAGGCTTCACGCCGGCCTTTCCTAATGCGTCCAAATCCCGCCATGCACTGCCTATGTCGGTTTTTTCTATGAATGCTTTGCCGGTTGCTAGATTCAACGAATTATTGCTTTGGCACCGTAACGAATAGTCCCTTCCTGAGCATATAGTCTTCGAACAACGAGTTCTACTGATTTACCAATTTCAGGTGTTCTCTCTTCATCATCGGCGAGCAAAAATACACCGTTAGGGCCATCAGTAGTCGACACCATGACGGTTGAAACGCCGCCCAAAATAGGTGCCCGAATAGCAAATTCTGAAGGAGCACCAGCAGCACTAAGTTTTGTCCAGCTGGTAATTGTGCCAAATGGTTTGATGTAGGCTTTAGATTCGCCTATGTCTTGACCAGTGACATCCATTTGGCGTTGCGGCCAGATTAGTTTGTTATGCCGTTGTGCCAACAACGATAATCTTGATGCCAAACTTTCATTGTATTGCTGTTGGGAAATATAAGCACCTTGTGAAATATTTTTTTCATGCGACTCCTCAATCCATGCATTAACTATGCTATGGTGTATATCAGGATTAATTTCTTTCATATGATTCTCAAAACCTATTTTTGGTGCTGATTTATTTTGATACAAATCTAAGGATGCATCAGAATTACAGGAGACTGTCCAGCCTTCATTTACAGTTTCTATCCCTGTCGCAGCGTATACAATTTGTTCCACAATTTGGTTGTCAATGTTGCAAATCTGAGGCAAGGATAATTCTATAGAAAGGTACCTTATTAACGATATTGCCATGGTTGTGTAATCGCTGTCATAACCAAATACCGCTTTACCGTTTAACTGCCATGGTGAACTAATGGAATAGCAACCAGCGGATTCTTGGATAAGATATCCCTGCCATGAGTGGACTTTGCTCATTGTCTACTCCTCCCGTATAAGTGAACTGCACAAGTCGCACCAGACCCCCCAACATTGTGACTAAGTGCTAACTCAGCATCCCTAACTTGACGATTTTTCTCCACCTCATTACGCAGCTGCTTGAAGATTTCAACTGTTTGACCAGTTCCCGTAGCACCTAGTGGGTGGCCTTTTGACTTCAATCCGCCACTTGGATTGATGCATACCTCACCGGAATTTTTCATGCCCCTAGATTCTCTGGCAAATAATCCCCCCAGACCGCGTTCTACAAACCCTAAATCTTCAGTAGCGAATAACTCTGCAATAGTAAAGCAATCATGAACCTCTGCAATGTCTACCTTGTCGGCAGTAACTCCTGCCATCTCATAAGCTTTCTTTCCTGCTAATTGTGTTGCAAGCAGTTGAGTTATCGATGGTCTATCGTGAAGCGCAAGATAATCAGATGCTGCAGCAGACGCTTTTATCCATACCGGATCATCAGTAAACTGCTTGACCACATGGTCTGCGGCAAGGATAACGCAAGAGGCACCGTCGGAGGTAGGACAGCAATCATACAGGGTTAAAGGGTCTGCGACCATAAATCCGTTTTTAGCCTTGTCAAATGTTACCTGCTTGCGAATATGTGCGTGTTCGTTGTCGAAACCGTGAAGATGATTTTTGACACTTATGTGGACAAGATCATCATGAGTGGAGTCAAATTCATGAAAGTATCTTCTTGCCATTAATGCATAGGTTCCTGGAAAGGTAAGTCCAGCCAGCCTCTCCCACTCAGTATCACCAGATACTCCGAGCCAGAACCGCTTTCTTTCGGGAGTTAAATCGTTCATCTTTTCGATACCGCCGGCAATGACTACTTCCGCTTGCCCACTTTTAATGGCCATCCAAGCATCACGTAGGGCAAATCCAGACGAAGCGCACGCATTTTCAACTCTCCTAACAGGCTTTCCTTTCATTCCAGAATGCTCGGTTAACAGCGCGGCAGTATTACCTAATTGACTGCCACCAAATGCAACACTACCGATGTATGATTCATCGACTTGACTTGGCTGGAAATCCTTGTCCACGCTATTAAACGCATTTCTCGCAGCTTCAGCCCACATGCCTTTCATACTCAAAAGATGGTTGCCATATTTTGTTTGTCCAGCCCCGATAATACCGACATCAACCATGACCTACCCAAGTCGAAGTAGCATTTGATTGAAGCGGTAAAAAGTGAAGTAGTTGGTATTGGCATAAGTGTAGGGATATTTTCCGTAGATACTAAAAACAGGCTCATTCCGGTTGGAATCATGCTAAGACAATGTAGGGACAAAGGTTGTGAAACGAAATTTTTCATTGGCAATAATTGCAATGTGTGTAATGAAGAGGGTAAGTTCATCATGAGCGACCGAGAATCTCAATCACTCGGCAGAATACTTGCTTTAGTACTTCGCCACGCTCCAGAGAAGTTTGGTGTCGACATGGACATAAACGGCTGGGTGAATACACGGGAATTATCGGATGCTATTTCCAATCAACGAAGACACTATCACTGGTTACGAGGATGGCACTTTGAGGCTATTGCAAATTCTGACGAAAAAGGTAGATATCAAGTAGAGGGGGAAATGATTCGAGCAACCTATGGTCACTCCATAGAATTAGAACTCGACCTACCGACCAATGATATACCTGAAGCACTCTACTGGCCATGCGAACCTGAACAAGTTCCAACCATTCTAGAATTGGGAATAAGCGCCGGCGACCGACAGCACGTCCACCTCTCGAAAACCATCGGTCAAGCCATGGAAGCAGGCCATGTTAGGATAGATAGACCGGCAATTATCGAGGTTGATACAGCAAGAGCTATCGCTGACGGTAACACAATATATCGAGCAGGTAAATCCGTTTTCTTGACTACTGATATGCCATCAGATTATCTGTATAGAGTCGAAGAAGACGATCCGGTGATTGTGGAAATTGTCAACAGATGGGAAGCCGAGGAAGAGGAATAAATTATTTCTGAATTGTCCCGCAAGCAGGGCAAAAGTCAAGATCAGAATCGAGGTTAGCACCGCATTTTTCACACGAAGTCATCCCTAGGGTTAGTGCTTGGGATTTTGTTGCTGGAGGGGGTGCCTCTTGACCCTCCTTTTGGCTTACTAGCACTAGCGGGTCGATGCCATGGCTGACTAGTTCTTTATACCTATTTTTGAAAATAATTGCCTCTTGTATGGCGATTTCAAGTTGTAGGATTCTTTCGTGACGTTCTATTTTGTCTTCAATTTCCATGGCTTCATCCATACTTGCTTGAAGATGTCGCATGAATTCGTCAACTAAAGGACCCTCTGACATAGTAACACTGTATTCTTTCTTGTTCATGAATCCTTGTGAATAACAATACTATTGAGTAGTTATCTTTTGGGTTAAAGTATGGCTGAAGTTGTAGTGATAAAATTCGGGGGTGGTCTGATAACAAATAAGACCAAATTATGTACTCCTGAATTGGCAGTCATCAACGATTTAGTCGATGTAGTAGGTCAATGTCTCGACTCCGGAAAAAGAGTGATAGTTGTCCATGGAGCTGGTTCGTTTGGACATCTGAGAGCAAAATATTGGCGGTTAAATGAGGGCTTGGTTGCAGATGAAAATTTTGTTCCAGAGAAAGACTGTAGAAACCAAATTCAAGCGGTTAGTATAGTACGTAAAGATATGCTTACATTAAATTCAATTATCAAATCAGCGTTTGCTAGACGCGGTATTTCAACAACATCACTCCCACCCCACTTGTGGGCTAAGAATACTGGAAGTAACTTCGATGGTGATATCGCAACAACATTCGCATCAACCGAAAGTGTGCCAATTACTTTTGGTGACGTGGTGGATTGTGACATTGGTAGCTTTGGCATTTTGTCCGGCGATGATTTAGTTGTTCGAATATGTCGAGATGTCCCTAATGTTAAGCGACTTATTTTCGCTATCAAAGGCGTTGATGGGATAATGTCCAAACCACCCAGTGAAGCTCTCCCCAGTGACCTGATAGTCGAATGGTCGCCGTCGGTCAAATTTACCGGAATCCATCATACTGATATCGATGTAACTGGTGGTATAGGTCTAAAGGCGTCTAGAGGGGCGGAAGTTGCCGCAATGGGAGTTGACGTGTTTATTGTCAATGGTGGATATCCCCAACGGCTAATCGATGCTTGTTTAGGAAAACCAACACGAGGCACACAAATATTCTCCGAATAAGGGACGATATCAGACGAACTATTCATTTATCTAGTTCGACTGCAATGTATGGTGATGACTTGACTGCATACCAAATTGATGATGTTCCGTCGGTTGAGATCAACGCTGCACTAAAACAAATGTTGTTGGATAAATCAGCAGATAATGAACAGATATCTCTAATGTCTGAAGCTGTTATACTAGTCGACGAAGATGATAACCAAATTGGGCAAACATCCAAAGTTGCTGCCCATCATGGGGCAGGACTACTTCACCGGGCATTCAGTGTACTATTGTTTGACCGGAATAAACGTCTATTACTACAAAAAAGAGCAGAAGATAAGGTAACATTTCCTGGTGTTTGGGCTAACTCCTGCTGCTCACATCCGTTATCCTCACCTCAAGAATCAGAGCTTGAAAACTCATTAGGAGTGAAGCGCGCAGCTATCCGAAAATTGCATCAAGAGCTTGGCATAGATCCTAATAGCATTAACCTAGCCGATTTTCACTTCATCACCAAGATGATTTATTCTGCTAGGATGGATAAGAATTGGATTGAGAGAGAAATAGACCACATACTGGTAATACAAACAGATGTCGAATTGTCGGTTAACTCAAACGAGGTGGCAGAAGTCAAATGGGTCGACGAAGATGAATTAAATGCAATGCTAGTAGGTGAAACAGATTTTTCTGGAGAAATAGCCCCATGGTTCAGGTGCATAGCAGGGCGATTGATGACAGAAGACTGGTGGGATTGCATTGGTGATGAAGATAAATTAGGTAAGCTGTCGGATGATTTAATACATGACATGGGGGATGTGTCGCATATGTTGTCCTATGCTGGTGGCGCAGGCCTCAGCACATCAATAGATGAAGTTAAACCACTTATTGAACACAGAATATCAAATAGTCTGTGCGCCGCTGACCATTCTCGTCTATCAAATGCTATGATGCACTTGATTGAAGGCGGTGGTAAAAGACTGCGCGCAACAATACCGTGGCTTGTAGGCAAAGCAGTTGGTGATTCGCATTCAGGTTTGTTAGATGTTGGTGCGGCGATTGAAATTGTTCATAATTTCACACTTGTGCACGATGATATAATGGATGATGACGACACACGTCGTGGTTTAAATGCGGTTCACATCGAATATGGATTACCGACAGCAATTAACGCAGGTGATGCGATGCTTGCCATAGCTTTTGAAAGGTTAGTCAGTGCTAAGGGACTTGATCACAAGGATGTTGGTCCAATGGTGAATCGTCTGGCTTGGATGGTTAGGAGAGTTAGTGAAGGACAGCAGTTAGATATTGAATTTGAGGATAGAATTGCCGTCTCTGAGGATGATTATTTTGAGATGATTGAAGGAAAAACTGCAGTGATGTTTCTGACGTGTGCTGAAGTAGGTGCTAGAATGTCTGGTGCAGATGATGAAACAATACAATGCATGGCAGATTGGGGGCTAGCTGTTGGGTTATGTTTCCAGTTGATGGATGACCTAATAGATGTATTATCAGACTCCGAGACTTTGGGCAAACCGGCCGGTTCAGATTTGGCACAAGGCAAACGAACCTTGATGGTAATTCACGCCTTATCTCAACCAAGTTCACCAGACCAGAAGGATTTGTTGGCAGTTCTGGGCAAAGGGGAAACAGCAACCCAAATAGAAATTGATAGGGGATTGACAGCACTCAAGAATATTGGTTCGGTGGAGTATGCCAAAAATAAGGCTGAAATGTATCATCAGGCAGCCCACGCCTGCTTGAATCGATTGCCTTACAGTCCGGCACTGAAAGCATTGAGGGAACTTACTGATTACCAACTCAAACGCATTAGTTGATTACTTTTACAACATCATTAACAGAAATCGTTCCCTCTCGCAAAACCTTTGCGTACCAACGTGTTCTGTTCGGATATTTCTTGTGTGATATCAAATTAAAATTATTATCACTAAATGAACCTATAATGGTACGGCAGGGTGGTGCATCTTGAGTTATCGCCAACTCGACATCGGGAAATCTTAGGACTACCCCTGGGTTCAACTCATTTCTTGGGATACCACGAATTAGAACATTCTCACCTGTGGTTCCTGCTGCTATTGGGTGGCCTTCTAGCGCTAACTCTTCGATGATTTCTTCCAAGAACAAACATACTGCCTTATTTGGGCCTCCATGGTGTCTCCGGTCATTCTGTTTATCCCCGATACATCCATTTTTGGTTACAGCAAGAACTTCAACAGGTAACTTGGGCACTCCGCCACTTGAAGTATGAAGTGCTGTTACATTGGCAGTCATTATAATCAATCAGAATAATATGATTCTGGATTTGGTTCAGGTTTCAGTCCCTTCCGAGTTCTTATCTCTCCAACTACTTTGTCAAATAACTGAGGAGGTAGTGGTTCAAAACCTAAGTTCTCAGTATTCCATACCGCCCTGCCTTGTGAGGCGGCTCGAATGTCATTAGAGAAACCAAAAGTTTCAGCAATCGGTATGATTCCGACTACAGTAGTAACATCACCATCTGAAGGCATGTCTTCGATAATTCCTCTTCTGTTGGTCACTTCTCTAGTAACCTGTCCTAACCAGTCATTGGGTACTGAGACGAAGGCTTTCTGCATGGGCTCCATGATGATTGTTCGGGCGCGAATCATTGCACCTTTTATGCCATTTCTCACTGCTGGAATTGTTTGTGCAGGGCCTCTGTGGATTGCATCTTCATGCAACTTGGCATCAACTAATCGAACATACATTCCTTGAACAGGCTCATCAGCAATTGGCCCTTTGACGCATACTTCATTGAATGCTTCAATGATCAACTCCCTTGTTTCATGCAGATTTTGGATACCTTTGGTGTCATTGACTAGAACATTAGTGCCCTTTATTGCGTAAATTTTTCTCATCAAATCTTTGTCCATACCGTATTCACCGAATTTATTTCCGACTTCTTTGGCATCTTTACTCCTCACTGGTCCATCTCCCAACTCACCGGATTTCAGCGCTTCAATGACCTCAATTGGTAATTGTTCAATCTCAAAGTAGAACCTGTTGTGTCGATTAGGCGATTTTCCTTCAAAAGGTCTGCCGTGATTATTTCCTTCAACACCTTCTCGATATACAACAATTGGTGGGCTGACCTTAACTTTGATGTTCTGTTCTTCTTCGATTCGATATACGGTGATTTCTAGATGGAGTTCACCCATTCCAGCGAGTAGCGCCTCCCCAGTCTCTTGATTAGTTGTGACTTGAAGAGAAGCATCCGATTTTGCTAGGGCTCTTAGTGCGTCGATGAATTTTGGAAGATCCTTCATGCTCTTTGGCTCGACAGCAACAGTAACCACAGGTTCTGAGTAGTGTCTGATAGCTTCGAACGGGGTGAAGTCTTTGTCTCTGGATAGTGTAACTCCAGCGGCAGCAGACCTGATTCCAGTTATCGCTGCGATGTTGCCTGCAACAACTTTTGGGACAGTAATACGATCGCCACCAACCATCATACTGACTTGTTGAACACGCTCTGGCTTGGCTGCGCCGATTGCAAAAACGGATTCACCTTGACTGATTGCCCCAGAATAAATTCTGCCGACGGCAACTTCCCCAGCATGCGGGTCCATCCATATCTTCGTAATCATCATGGCAAGTTCTGCCTCAGGGTCACAACCAATCATTGACTTACCGACTGCCGAATCTAAATCTCCAGTCCAGATGTTTGGTATTCTGTATGGCTGTGCCTCAACTGGGCTGGGCAACTTGGATACCGACATGTCAAGGAGAACTTCGTGTACAGGTGCCTTCTGCGCCAATTCTTTCTGATTTTCATCGTTACAATACTGAAAAATATCCTTGAACGAAATTCCGGATTTTTGCATGTATGGTACTGTTATACCCCAGTTGTGGTATGCGGAACCAAATGCGACGGTCCCATCTCCTACACTAACCTGCCAACTCTTTTTGAATTCCTCAGGTGCAAATTGTTTAATCAATTTATTCACCTTCGTAATGGTGCCTTTAAACCGCTCCATCATGTCTTCTGGCGTGACTTGTAGTTCATTGATTAGTCTGTCGACTTTGTTGATGAATAGAACTGGCTTGACCTTCTCCTTGAGTGCTTGTCTTACAACAGTTTCAGTTTGCGGCATCGGACCTTCGACAGCACAAGCTAGGATAAAGCAACCATCTACTGCCCGCATTGCTCTGGTAACATCACCACCAAAGTCAACGTGACCTGGGGTATCGATTAGGTTGATTAGAAAATCTGTCCCATCTACTTGGTGCACCATCGATGCGGAGGCCGCATTGATAGTAATCCCTCGAGCAGATTCCTGTTCGTCAAAATCCAAGACACGAGCTGCTCCTGCTAAATCACTGGACATCATACCGGCGCCAGCGATTAGGTTATCTGACAAAGTTGTCTTTCCGTGGTCTATGTGCGCAGCGATACATAAGTTACGAATCTGCGGTAGTATATTCATTACTTCCGTTGCTTTCTTGATATTGTCTTCTTTTCGGCCCATGTATTCACCACTTCTCGTTGTAGTTGGCCACCAAAAAGGGGTTCTTAAGCAACTCGCATCCAAACAGCGCACAGCACTGACTGTAAACAGGAAACAATACGCCGTATCGTTGGTATTACGATGTAACTCAAATCAGTCAACATCCAGATTTTTCGGACAGCCGCATATACTACCCACGGGCATCAACAAGCTCGTGAGCGCGCTTGAATGTAATATGGATAAAAATAGAATTATTTGACTATCAAATTTTGACCCGATTTAGTCAAAATTAGCGTGACTGGAGTGAACTGATCTGTCAGCGTCATCGAGCAGATGCAGCAATTCTTTCGAGTTCCTCTTTCTTAGAGACAGCAAACGATGTTACGTCTCCGGATGCTGCTTTAGTCAGTTCGTTGATTATACAACTGGTTAGAGTTCGTTTTGATTTGTGGGTCCCTTGCTGGGCACCTTTGGCGAGATTTCTAAGCGCCACATCAAGCCTTCTTGAGGGAGATGAATCTACGGCTTTTGGCTGAGAGACTGCACCGAACTTAATTCTGGTAATCTCTTCCATTGGTGCGCCGTTGCATATTGCATCAACAAACGTTTGGAGTGGATTCTCACCCGATTTTTCGGCGATCGTATCGAGGGCTGATTCAAAGGCTTTCATCGCACCTTGCTTCTTGCCAGTGTAAGGCCCGGTTCTCATTAGTTTGTTGATGTACCTTTCTACTACTGATAGCTTGGACTTGCCGAACCATGCGTTAGCATGTCGACCGCCAGTGTGCGGAACACCAACAGTTGTCAAATTGATGTATGGAGCGAGACCTGGGTCTTTACAAGTAACCACTGAAGCGTCCCATTTGCCGAACACTAGTGTCCCGATACCAGCGATGGGTTTGACTTCATCTACAGCAGTTTCCGTATCCATTTCCACTTCCGTCATCAACAACACCTCATCTTACTGGTTTCTCTTTGCGTCCTCTAACCATTTCATCAAGAGATACACCATTGACCTGAATGACTTTGTATCGGACCCCCGGAATATCTCCGTACGAACGACCCATACGTCCACCGATACCTTCAACCATCACTTCATCGTGTTCATCGATAAAGTTAATTGCGCCGTCGCCAGGAGCGAATGCGGTAAGTTTGTTACCGTTCTTGATAAGAGAAATTTTCACTGCTTTTCTGATTCCAGAGTTAGGTTGTTTGGCTTCTATGCCGACTTTTTCAACGACAATACCTTTGGCTTGTGTAGAGCCAGCAAGCGGGTCATGTTTTGCTCTTGATTTGAGCATGCGCTTCTTGTATCGACGATCTGACCAACGGAATTTTTGACGGTCTTTAGCCATCTTAGCACCTGCGAATAACCCTCTACCCATGTTACACACCTCATTGAAGCATTTCGCCGACTTGAAGCCCCTATTTAACTACGACCCTCAAAGCGGCCAAAAGTAGTCCACTGAATGCGAGGAAGTGACTGCATATTATTGAAGTAAAGCATCCATGTGATATGAAAGGTTAAGCCATTGTTCCAAGTCGCGTGAATATGGCCTTCAGAGACCATCTTGGTGCAGCAGATGTGGTATCCCATCCAGTGAGTTTAATTCACGGTATGTGGGAGTATTCGAAAAACAACAATCATCCATTGTTATTGTTCGAGAATATTACCGAGACACCGGGGCATAGGGCAGCGGTAAATTTGTTGACTAGAGAGCGGTTGTGCGCAGCTATTGGTATCACTCCGGAAGAATACATCGACACACTTGCTTGGGCTATGGAAAATCCCACCAGTCCTGTTGTAGTGGGTCAAGATGAAGCTGAATGTTTTGAAAACTCACAAGATAATGTTGATTTGGAAGCGATTCCTATACCACACCACTGGCCTCAAGATAGAGGTAGGTA
>DALZ01000097.1 GCA_002496955.1 Euryarchaeota archaeon UBA128
GATGTTGCGTTTAGAGATGGCGCATACGGCGTAGCAGCAGCATGGTCAGTGATAATTTTCCTCATGCTCTTGGCATTCTCTTGGACCTACATGAAGCAAACCAATGCAACGGAGGCTGCCGTATGATAAATCAGAAAATCATAACCTCGTGGTATGTTCCAATAGAAGTGTTAACCCTACGCAGATGGCTAGTGGTGGCTACGATAGTTAACATTGGCATGTTAACCTTTGACTTCCTACGGGGCGACGACCAATTACTGTTGATCGGTTTCATTGGTTGTGCATCAATCGCAGCCCTGCGCGCGTCGCTCCCAGAGCCAAACAACCCAAGGCAGAGAAATATCGCCATAGTGATTAGTTTTCTAGTCGCCTTGTTTGGTACTTATCGGTTAATATCAATGCCTTTCTCAATGTTCAACTTCTGGCTCAATGCTTGGATGATTGCCCCCGGTATCATCGCATTGTATTGGTTGTCAAACCGAGCAGTCTCGGTATGGGCGACTAGAGAACTATCGGTATCGGCCATAGAATATGGCCTAAAGCGTAATTTTTACCTGCAAAAGCAACATGAGAACATCGGTTCCCATTTGACGCTATTGCACTTTGCAGTGATTACTCTAATACCAATTATCTGGATATTCGATATCGCAATCTCACCAGGCAATGCCCTTGGCGGCGATATCGGTGACGCGTTTTCTGGCGAGCACTTCTCCAAGATTCTCAAAGGAGATTCATTTTGGATATGGTTCAGAAATTCGCTAATTGTTTCCGTTGGAACTAGTTTATTGGGCTTAGTTATTGCAATTCCAGCGGGATATGCTTTCAGCCGCTACAAGTTCACCGGCAGGGATGTCTCTATGTTCGCCTTCTTGTTAGTCCAAATGTTCCCCGGAATAATCATTCTAGTGCCGTATTTCTTAGTCATGAAAACTCTCGGGTTATTAAATTCGCATCTAGGCCTTATTCTTGCATATTGTGTAACTGCCTTGCCTCTTTGTGTCTGGATGCTCAAAGGTTTCTTTGACACAGTACCTCGTGAGTTAGAGGAGGCCGCCACTTTAGACGGTTGCAATCAATTTCAGGTTTTCACCAAGGTAGTTCTGCCACTATCGATGCCGGCTGTTGCGGTGACTGCATTATTCAGTTTCTTGGCGGCATGGAATGAATTTCTGCTTGCTTTGACATTCAACACCTCGAATGATATGTATACTCTACCGGTCGGGCTTGCCTCACTAATCTCAGCGACTGGTCAGGCATGGGGGGATTTTGCTGCGGCTAGTATTCTGGTGAGTTTACCTGTAGCATTGTTGTTCTTATTCTTCCAGAAGTTCCTAATTGAGGGACTGTCGGCTGGAGGTGTAAAGGGGTGATACTATGGTTAGCGTGAAGTATAGTGGTGTGACAAAACAATATGATGACGGATTTATTGCCGTTGAGGAATTAAATTTAGATGTCAATGATGGAGAGTTTTTAGTTTTGTTAGGGCCATCAGGGTGTGGGAAATCTACCACACTACGAATGCTGGCAGGACTCGAAGAAGTGACTAGTGGCGAAATACAAATTGACGGGGTCACTGTAAACCATCTGCCCGCCGGTGCTCGAGGACTAGGCATGGTATTCCAGTCATATGCATTGTATCCGCACATGACAATAGCCGATAATCTCTCATTCGGTTTGCGGATGGCAAAAGGCGCTGCCAAATTAACCAGTGATGAGATTAAGCAAAGGGTTCAGGAGGCGGCTGAGATGCTGGATTTGGTTGATCATCTGGACAAGCGTCCACGTGAACTCAGTGGTGGTCAGCGACAAAGGGTAGCACTCGGCCGCGCTCTTGTCAGGCGTCCAAAGGTACTATTGATGGACGAACCGTTATCGAATCTCGATGCAGAATTGCGTCATCAGATGCGTAACGAAATTCGTAGACTACACGATGAGCTTGGTACGACGACTATCTATGTGACTCACGATCAAATCGAGGCTATGACTCTAGCAGACCGTATCGCTATTCTGGACAAGGGCGTGCTACAGCAACATGACGCGCCGTTAAATGCGTACCACAACCCTGCTAATGAATTTGTCAAAGGCTTTCTCTGCGAGCACATCGATGACTTGGTTAATACCGCAAATAGTCTCTTCAAGAATGACTGATTAGGGTGATAATATGAAGGCTCAGATATCGGTTGCGGCACTTTTCATTACTGTGCTGATGCTACCTATGATTTCTGTGTCGGCAGATGGCCCACAAATAGATTATGCTGATGGAAATACTACTTTCACATGGAGTGGTAGTGCGACAACCGTTGAATTAATTGGAGAGTGGGATTGGAATGCAATTACTACTCTAGCCGAGAATTCCGGTAATTGGGTTGCGTCTCTACCCTTGTCAGAAGGTATTTATTGCTACAAGTTCATTGTTGATGGCGAATATATTTTTGACCCAACCAACCCCTATCGTGGATATTGTGATGACATCGAGAATTCAGTAGTGCGAGTGAAGAACTCTGACAGGCCTAACTTTGCTAGTAATCTGTCTAGCGGTATTTTGACCATCACATTTCTGCCGGGAGCAAGCGGTGCCGGACCAGATGGAACACCAGTTGGCCTAGAGGACGCAATCTGGGATTCTAATGCGATGACTTGGACATTGGATACCTCGACATTTTCCGAAGGAAAACATACTATCAAACTGGAACTTTCTGATACTAACGGCAATCAAGCCTATGACCATCTAGTTCCGTTTTGGGTAGGCGACCAAAGCGAATTCGTATGGGAAGATTCACTAATTTACATGATTATGACGGATCGATTCATCAATGGTAACACTAGCAATGACGGAACACCAACGGGAGCAGCAGCAGGGGCCGACTGGCTAGGCGGCGACTTAGAAGGGGTGACGTCAAAGATACAATCTGGTTATTTCGCTGAGTTAGGAGTTAATGTATTGTGGTTAACGCCATTCAATACTAACGCACAAGGTACTGGTCTAGCGGCTGATGGCGTTCATGAGGTCTCCGCTTTTCATGGCTATTGGCCAGTTGAGCCCCGTCAGGTAGACCCAAGACTCGGTAGTGCCGACCAACTGAAAGAAATGGTGGCTGCTGCACACACTGCCGGTATCAGAGTCATGATGGATTATGTTGTAAATCACGTACATGAAGACCATATTTACTACCAAGAGAATCCTGAATGGTTCAATCAAGGTTGTATTTGCGGCAGTGATAATTGTGACTGGACGGAACACCGTCTCGATTGTCAGTTTACTCCGTACATGCCGGACGTTAACTGGAAGGTAAGAGACGCATCAGAACAGTTCATTGCTGATGCGCTTTGGTGGCTGGAAGAATTCGATTTAGACGGTGCACGTATTGATGCTGTTAAGCATGTAGACGACCTTGCTGCGACTAATTTGGCCACTCGGATAAATGAACGATTTGAAACAGTGGGCACTGATTATTACCTCAAAGGTGAAACAGCTATGGGTTGGTCGGGTGACAATCTTGCTGACAATCAATTCCAATATGAGACAATCAATCGCTATATTGGCGAGGATTCGCTTGATGGGCAAGCAGATTTCGTACTGTATCACGCGGTAGTTGACAACGTATTCACTCAAGCAAGCCGTAATTATCAACACCTCGATTATTGGACTAACCGAAGTCAAGACCAATATTCTCCTGGTGCGATAATGGTGCCGTATGTCGGCAGTCACGACGTGCCGAGGTTGGCTAGTAGAGCAGACCGTGGTACTGGAGATGCTTACAACCAATGGCAAGAGCAGGGTTTACCGGGACAACCGGGAACCGATGAAACCTACCAAACAGTGATGCAGGCGTATGGCTGGCTCCTTACTACGCCGGGGGCACCTTTGTTGTACTATGGTGATGAATATGGCGAATATGGTGGTGCAGACCCGGACAATAGGCACATGTACCGTGACTCAACAAACTGGAATGATCGAGAGCGTGCGCTGTTTGAAAACATCTCCACTTTAGGTAAGTTAAGACTTGATTCAATTGCGCTAAAACAGGGGGTTTACTCAACCAAGCATGCGACTCCAGACCTATTAATCTATGAAATGTCACATGACGACCAAATTATGTCAATCGTTCTAAATCGAGGCGCTGATGCGACTCATTATGGATTTGACGCTAGCGACGTTGTTAGGTTTGGCACCGCTACAATATCACAGGGCGAGCTATTTATTCCAGCGAACTCGGTAACCGTCATTGAACAAGATGCCTTAGCTCAAGCACCGCCTAGGGACCAAGACGGCGATTGTTTGATTGTCGATAATTTCAATATCAATGCGACTTATTTCGTCAGCCTAGATTTGATTAACACTTGTGACAAAGAGATACATTATCCGGGCGTTAACAGCACGCTCGATAATTCGCTAATCGAAGGTTTTCCAGACTATACCGAATGGTTTTACCTGATTTATCCTAATAGCTCCTACCCGATGAATTGGCAATTATCGTTAGATGAAGCCATAGAAAATGACACACTGGTTTCACTAACCTTCATTGCCTCAATTTTGAATTGCAGCGATGATGACAATTCATCTCAATGGCATTACTGTCCAAATTCAAGTATAACTCATACCTTCATTGTGAACCCAAGCAATAACCAGACTAACGACAATGATACACACGGTCAACCAACTGCAATATCTGGTTGCACGGACTCTACTGCCAGTAATTATTCACCAGATGCTACTGCTGACGATGGTTCCTGTCAATACCCAGCCGCACCGGTTTTAGGCTGCACTGATGCTCTAGCATCTAACTATAATTCGTCGGCAACACAAGATGACGGGTCATGTCAATTTGCTAGTGGAGTAGAGGATAATGATACTGAGATAGATATTCCAACAATAGACACAAATGATACTGAATTATTAGATAACAATCCTGTTGGTAATGTAACTGATGACGCAAATTTAAGCGACGATAACATGGCAACTTCTGAGGATAAATCGTCAATTAGTGATTTTGTCAGAAACGGCCTAGCAGTAGCGATTTTCTGTGGCTTAATAGTGCTATTTTTTACCAGTAGAAGAGAGCCTTAATCACTCGAAGGCATCATAGAAGCGTTTGTATTCAGAAATCATTCTCGCTCCAGTGAACCTTGCTGAAGTGGCTATGCTTGAGCGCATTATGTTAGCCCACACAGTGCCGCCTTTTTCCCAAGTTGGTATAACTAGTTCTTCCAATACAGAATAGATGTTTTCAGCATCTCGTTCGTCATCTCGTTCATCATCAGATTCACCTATTGCCCATCCGTTTACACCGTGTTGACATCCTTCAGGCCACCATCCATCGAGGATTGAACAGTTGGGGACACCATTCATTGCCGCCTTCATTCCTGAGGTGCCGGATGCTTCCATTGGTCTGATTGGATTGTTGAGCCAAATGTCAACGCCACTAGTTATTGCTAAACCGGTATCCATGTCATAATTCTCTAAGAAGGCTACAGGTATTTTCTCTTCCAAGTTTTTTGCGCTGCCGTAGATGTCCCGAATTAATTGCTTACCACCCTCGTCTCTTGGGTGTGCTTTACCAGAGAAGACAAATTGAATTTTCCCGCCACCAATTTTGCTAAGCCGCGCTAGGTCTTTGAACACCAGATTAGCTCTCTTGTAGGTGGCAAAACGGCGAGCAAAGCCAATCGTTAATCGTTGTTCAGCTAACTCTACACCCGTTGAGGCTTTGACCAGTTCATGGAAAATTTTCCGGTTTCGACTTCTCGCTGCTAACAAGTCCTCGTCTGAAAGAGTTCCAGCATAACCTAGTTGGGTTGGATCTTCTCGCCATCCAGGTAATTTCTCATCGTATAACTCTGCCATGGTCGGGGAAGTCCAAGTGATGTGGTGGACCCCATTGGTAAGCGGATGTATGTGATAGTTGTCGAACATTGTGGAGGCTACTTGAGCGTTCAGGTTTGACACTGCGTTTACTTGGTCAGCAAGTGCAACCGCTAGATGCGACATAGAACATCTGGCCCCATTCTCCGGATCACCTACTGATTTCACTAGTTCGATAGCGTCTTTTGGCATCAAGTCACCGAGGACATCGTTTACATCAGCCCAATTGAACCGGTCATGTCCAGCAGGTACCGGTGTATGAGTAGTGAACAGAATGTTCTTGCTCAATTCTGCTCTTGTCCAACCTTGGTTAAGCAATTCTAGTAAAGCAAATGTGCAGTGCCCCTCATTGAGGTGTAAGCCAGTAAACTTTTTTTTCAGTAAATTGAGTAAGCGGACGCCTCCAACGCCCAGCAGGAATTCTTGCCTAATTCTTACATCGTCATTGCCGCCGTAAAGTCGCGCCCCCATACTTCGATGATATTCTGAATTGTTTGGGTGGTGGGTATCGAGAAAGTAAACAGGAACAATATGACCAGTAACGCCAACTACCTCAACATGCCAAATTTTCGCATGGAGGGTTGTATCATCTAGCGGTAAGGTAAGAACTAATCCAGTGTCAATGAGGTGCTCTGCAGGGTCTATTGCTGCAAAACTTTCGGTTTGGTTGCCCTTGCTATCAATGTGCTGACGGCCATACCCCTCGCGATACAATAGAGTGACCCCAACCAGTTCTAGTTCAGCATCAGCAGCAGACTTAACGTGGTCTCCAGCAAGTACTCCAAGTCCACCAGAGTAAGTATGCAGTTCGGACCATAGTCCGATTTCCGCAGTGAAGTAACCCACTAACCCCATTCGAGGGCTGGTTAACAAGGAGGGTTATGATAATGCCCCTAAAGGGTTAAACATCATCACTTCAAATCATCCCATGAGAAACGCCATTGCCAATTTCCTTGTTCAACGCCGGGAACATTCATTCGGCTAGAGGCATCAAGTCGTAAGATATCTTGCAACGGAATCACACAGAGTGCTGCGGTGGAATTTTTTGCTATCTCGATTAACGATCCCACGACATCTTGAGAGTTGCCTATTACTGCCCGAACCTTGCTTTTTATCGCATCATCAGAAGATTTCCACCACCCAAGTAAGGTATCATTGTCGTGAGTTCCGGTATACACAATTTGCATGTCATTTATGTTACTTGGGTGGTGAGGGTTTTCAGTAGAATCGTCACTAAAGCCAAACTGTAGGATTGCCATTCCTCTGAGATTGAAGCGCAACCGCAGATCAACCACGGCCTGAGGGATTATCCCCAAATCCTCGGCGATGATTTTGTTTTCATTACCGGCGACCTCAATCAAGTGCCGAAT
>DALZ01000124.1 GCA_002496955.1 Euryarchaeota archaeon UBA128
ATATCATTAACTAAGTCTTTTAGGACTTTTTCAGCAGATTTTTTTCCTGATGTTCTGATGTAGAATTCTGGATCGTCAAGCTCTGGATGGCCTGGAAAATAGTTTGCGTATTCTATGTCACTGCTGTTATTCAGCCGTTCACGAAGCATTTGCAAACTAGTATGGCTTTCTCCAATTATTCTTAGTCGGAGTTCATTTTTTTCTTTCATTAGCACTTTTACTGGCATGACGAACATGCATGCGAAATATCAACTCGTTTTGAATCTTGTGTCAATAAAATGAGTTTGATTTTATAGATTTGCTTGTCCATCAACCGCCTTGCTTTTTTACCTAATGCATGTGGAATGGGTATGGACACCACTGGACTAGAGGAGTCCATGGCGGGATTTGCCAAGCAATTCCGTAAATTCTCACTAGCAATTGTTGTTGTGACAATGCTGCTTACAGGTGCTTTATTAGCAAACCTGATTTACAATCCGCCCACATTTAACACCGATTTGGACGCTTTTGTTCCGGAATCTGAAGCAAATACCGCTCATGAACGCATACATCAGAATTTTCCGAATGAATCCAGACCTATGTTCGTCAATGTCAAAGCAGATGATGGTGGTAATATTCTCGCTATGGATAAGATACAATTGATGCTAGAGCATTATCACCAAATCAAAAACACATCAACTACGATAGAAAGCGATGTGGTAGTTTGGACCACTACTCCAACAGTCCTCCAAACAGCATTGGATGAAGAAGCGAATGGCACTCTATTGTCTTCTGTTAGTGATTGGAATCAGTTGACTGAATTGGTAATTGCAGATGATGTAGAGTGCAGACTAACGAGCGATGATCAATTTCTCTCAGCAGCAACATATGCATCATCAGCGCTGTTGAATAAAGATCTTGACATCTCCACGACCTGTGAATATCTATCCACAGGCGAAGGCGACAGCACACCTTCAGCTTCTTCCACATTATGGGTGCTGGAAATTAACCCGGAACTCTCAGAGGAAGAGCGAAAATCAGTTCAGATTGATTTACGCAACACCTTCAGAGAATTATCCAAATCTTCCCTAGAATATGGTGTTGTGTCGCTCGATTTATTGTCTAGTGATATCGATGATAGGACTCTAGACAATGTAACATTGTTGGTCACACTTGCCCTAGTCGTTGTGGTGATATTACTAATCTTCACTTTCAAGTCGTTTCGTGATGTAACATTTCCACTGGTTGGATTGACTAGTGCCCTAATATGGACTTATGGTTTGCTGAATGTAGTGGGGGTAGAATTTTCAGCGCTCGAGGTCGCTGTCGCACCACTTGTGCTCGGTCTCGGTATTGATTATGCAATACACCTTCAGCGGGCTAACAGCACTCTTAGAGAACAATATCCAGATCCCGCAGAATCATGGCTAAGAGCATGTGCGAAGTTATCGATACCTCTGTCGCTTGCAGTAATCACTACTGTGGCGGCATTTTTGGCTAATCTAATCTCTCCGCTGCCGCCATTGAAGACTTTCGGAATTGCATTGGCGATGGGAGTTATTTGTGCGTTCTTAACCTCAACACTTGTTGTTGGAGCACTTCACGTACTAATCGACAAAAATATCAGCACTAAAAAATCAAAACCAATCACTCTACCAAACATAACAAACAGTATCGTAAAAGTGCAACAAAAGCAGCAGGTTGGTATCTTCCTCGTAGTGTTAATACTTTCTGGCGCATCAATTTTTGGTGCAGCCTCTCTGGAAACTAATTTTGATTTGGGAGACTTTGTTGACTCAGAAATGGAAATTATGGATGTGCGACAAGATTTAGCGGAGAATTATGATAGCGCAGGATGGAAACTTGTTTATATTCTAATGGAGCCAAGTGATGATAGCGATTTTATCGATGCTGATGAAACTCTCTTGACGGAGTTGAGGGGTTTGCATAGTGACCTTGAATCTAATCACGATGTTGTCGGAACCGATGGTACGTTTCCCTCACCATCCTATGAGGGTCCGTATGTAATTTTGCGCGACGCTATTTTGCGTAACTCTAGTTTTGGAGCAGTCCACAATATGGAAGTGTTTCAGAATGGTGGTGTATATGTTAAGGATTACAATCAGAATTGTGATTTAGCAGCGGCATTTGCTTCATTGTCGAATAACGAAACAATCGCCGATGCGCTCAGCAACGAATCTTGGGCTGAACGAGTGAAACAAAGCGTATACCTTGAAGACGGCAAAGTAATCAACCTGAGGAATGAGATTAGGGTGGAAGCAACGACCTCAATAGAGTCTGAGAAAGTGGTTACTGAGTTCGAGAACATGCTCGGCGATGTAGATAAATCAGGAACGTTGCGATATAACTTGGCAGACAATGCAAATTTGTATGTAACAGGCGACCTCGCTATGCTGCAAACAGTGCTGGAAGGTTTGTCGAGTTCACAACTTGAATCAACACTAATCTCTTTGGCGGTATCTTTCATGGTGTTATTCTTACTTACTAGAAGAGTAATGCCAGCAATTGTTATCCTTTTGCCTGTTGGTATAGCTTCGCTATGGGTGGTTGGCTCCATGGCTGCTATCGGGTTAAAGTGGAATGTCTTGACTGTCATGGTAACAGCCTTAACCTTGGGAATTGGAATCGATTATTCTATCCACATGTGGCGACGTTTTGAGGTGGAATTACAGCGACGGAAGAATCATTGGGATGCGCTAAGAGCATCACTATCAACCACTGGGGTTGCGCTATTGATGAGTGCTTTAACAACTTCATTAGGATTCATGGTTTTGTTGTTCTCTCCTATGCCGATCATACAAGACTTTGGATTAATCACCGCAATTACGGTCATATTTTCTCTGATGTTATCACTGGTGCTATTACCAGTCTTAATGGAATTATCAGCCAGAGGGAAGGAAGAAGATGTCATCGAGCGGGATTTTGCTCCGCAATTGGATGACTTAGCTTGAAAGCGCAATTATGATTTGCTCCATTTCAAGATTTTGCTCTCTGGCGATTAATGCTAAACAAAGCCACTCCGTAGCATAACTCAGTGCATTTTGTTTCCGTAATAATCTTCTTTCAATTTCTTCGTTTGACAACTTAGCCTGCTTTGATATAAATCGCTTCAAGCGATTGCTCATTTTTGCCCTTGGGTCCAAATTGATGTTATTGTTTTCACTTCTTGATGTTGCACGAATCGAAGGCTCGGGTAACTGTTCGGCAACCGTGGCATCGATTTTCTCTGGACTAGGAGAAAAATTGGTTGGTTCAAG
>DALZ01000044.1 GCA_002496955.1 Euryarchaeota archaeon UBA128
CTGCTCACCTTTATCGAGATGTTGTTACTCCACTTTGTCGGACAGATGTCACTATTTGATTCTGTTAATCACGGGTTTACAACAATGGCAACCGGTGGTTTCTCAACTAGAGATGCCTCAATTGGTTACTATGATTCTGTAGCAGTGGAAACAATAATCATAATCTTCATGTTTATTGGCGGAGTTAATTTTACTTTGATTTGGTTTTTAATTGCCAAGGAATACATGAAGGCTTTTGCCGATGAAGAGTTCAAAACTTACCTAGTATACATTTTTACAGCAGTGTTATTCATGATGGTGGCGTTAATCTCTACTAATGTATCACTGGGCGACTCGTTTAGACAGAGTTTGTTCCACGCGCTATCAATTGGAACGTCGACTGGATATACTACCCAAGATTATGTCACGTGGCCAGTTATATCACAATTTGTGTTGATGATACTAATGATTGTCGGGGCTTGTGCTGGTTCAACTAGTGGGGGTTTGAAGTTGATGCGGATAATACTAGCGTTTAAAGTGGCAATGCGGGAACTTGTCAGAATAGCACAACCAAGAAAAATTAAGCAAATAAGAATGAACGGCGAGGTTGTAGAAGGTCAGCAAATTGACAAGATTGTTGGAATGCTCTTCGTCTGGATTGGATTATTCGGAATATCAAGCATACTACTGGCTGTTTTGATGCTTGATGAATCATTTGAAAGCATCATTGGTATCACTGCCTCTTCCCTTGGCAATACTGGACCTGCACTAGGTGCGTATGGACCAAGTAGTACATGGTCACCATTAAACTCAGGAGTGTTGCTCTTTAGTTCGATTCTCATGTGGTTTGGCCGATTGGAGTTACTAACAGTAATTATCTTGCTGCACCCACGAACATGGCAGGATGAAAATAAGGAACATAGTGATAGACGAGCACTGGCACTGTTCAAGAAAATGTTACCAGGTAGAAAATCATAGTCAAAATAATTTTCTTTGTCCCTTATCTGGAATACCTTTGGGCTTGCTTTCACCCACTAAATCATCACCTTGGTTTTCAGATTTGATACTCACAGTATGTTTTTTCGATTGGATTAAATTGTAACGAGCGATTAATTCCTTGGTTGATTTTCGCGTTTTGGGCAAACCGCACAGTGCAGCATGCTCATCCCCTGTGAGGCCAAGATCAATTGATAATGTGAAATCATCTATCATACCAACCTCAGATGTCTCGGAGTGAAGTGATATTAGCAGTGGTAATAATTCTTCTCGAACAGAGGATTTACTTGCACCGGAAATATCGGTCAATCGATTAATTATCGAGGACCTTCCGGTGTTTGCGCTGCGCCTCAAGAAATTTGGATAGCTCGGGTAGAGTTTTCCTGTTATCTCTGTTTGATTTACTACTGATGCTGCTAAACCAGAGATTTGGGAACTCCAATACCACGAGCGATGCGCGGTGTTTTCATACATTGCCATGAGCATTTTAGATGATTGACACAAAGCCAAGTTACCTCGGTCTATTGCTTGCTTGTTGGAAAATATTGACGGATTATTCCAGTGTATCCAGTTGAGTAATTCTGAAGGTGATTTATCTATTGATATTCCGAGTTTTATAGCATTTTTAGCAGCATTAGTTTTGTACAACTTAGCCAATCCTGGGAAAACCTCCACTGCGACATCGCGCTCATTATTTTTGACATAATGGATGACTGTCGCCTCATCTATAGAATTCTGCTCAGCTGAGCATATGACTTGCAAATCTCTGACCAAAGCGCGTAAATCGCCCGGGTTGTGGTCGACGAGGGCTTCTATGGCTGCAGAATCATATTCTATTGCTTCGGACTTGAGAACTCTTCTAGCAATGTTTCGTAGAGCGTCCTTGCTGGCTCTGTCAAAATTGATGGTAATCAGCAATCGTTGAAATCTTTCGCGTGTTGCTCGCCAGTTGGATGATTTGCCCCAAAGACCCATTACTTCATTACAAGCTAAAATCACTGGTTGCTTTGTTTCTTTTAACAACTTCAACAACTCCGCTTTACCTCCGGTATCACCTTTAATTTGAGGAGTTTCTGAGGATTCAGGATTTACTGTTATAGCCGCATTGATTCTTGACTCACTTACTGAACGCAGGCCACCTGTAAGGTGGTCTACTTCATCAATTAGAATCAAGGTTTTCTTGTCGGTGTTATCTGGACTAAAAAATAGCGAGCGGTGAGTAGCGCCCTTTGTAGCTGCCTTTCTTATGGAGGCTGCATTTCTAGCGTCGGAGGCGTTGAGTTCAATAACATTCCAGCCCATGTCTTGAGCAATTGCTCTTGCTATTGTAGTCTTACCGACACCAGGCGGCCCGACCAGAAGAATTGCTTTATTTTTTGGAGTGCCGTTTTTCCAATCGTCCAACCACTTTCGTATTTTTTGCCGTTGCGCTTCATTTCCCTCCAAATGGCTCTCAGACTTCGGACGATGTCGCTCCGTCCAATCTGATACGGCTGCCATAATATTTCTTGGTGGTGACGGTTATTCAATTTTGACGATGTTTACAATTTGAATATGTCACAAATCCAATATTTGGACCCGCTTCTGTTCGCCAGTATCCCGCTGCCTGAGGGTAACCGAATCGTCATCCAACGATTGATGATCTATTGTCACACAAATCGGTATACCTATTTCGTCTGCTCTGGCATATCGACGACCAATCGAGCCACTCGAATCATAAATTGCAACAACACCTCTCTTACTATTCAGAATATTACTGACCTTTTGAGCGATTTCCTGCATCCCATTTTTTTCAAACAGAGGGAAAACGGCGTAATCAACCGGCACAACATCGGGATTTAGCCGCATTACAGTATAACTCTCGTCTTGTTTCTCTATCTCTTGGTATGCGTGGTCTAAAATATGCCAGATAATGCGATCTATTCCAAACGCTGGTTCAACTACGTGAGGGATAAACCACTCACCAGTAATCAAATCTGTCCGTTGCAACCGTTTAACATGGCTTGAATCGACTACAACCACTTCCTTATCCAAGATTATTTCACAGGGAAATTGTGTATCGCTTGGAAGTTTTTCTACTGCGTCCTTGACTTGGCCAGCTTGACTCCTAAATGCTGGACCTGCTACTGACCCTTCTATCGTCCAACCGTCGATGATTACTTCCTTTGGTTCCGGAAACTCTCGTCTTGCCCGTAGGGTTTTGCCAGTATAGTTCTCATGAGATTGCAAATCGTAACAACCTCTGTGAGCTATTCCAACACATTCTACCCAACCGTATGAACCGTGAATTTCAGCATCCCAGCAATCCGTTGCGTAATGAGCCATTTCATTCGTTTCATGTTGACGAAATCTAATTCTTGATTTGTCAATTCCAACATTGACTAAAAAATCATAGGTCTTTGCCATGAAAAGGCCAACTGTTCCATGTCTTATTATTCCAGAATCTACTGCTTCTGCGATAGTAATACTTAGCTCACCCTTATCTTCACTTAGCATTACCATTTGTAACCCTGACCACTGAGTATAATCGTGATTTAATGGTGCTTCAGGATCTATAAAATATTCCATTTCAGCCATATTAAATTCACGTAATCTTATCATGCCTTGTCGTGGTGAAATTTCATTTCGATAACCCTTGCCAATCTGAACGGCACCAAAGGGTAATTTCTCACGGAAGTGTCGATATAAAGCCGGAAAAGATGTGAACATTCCCTGAGCAGTCTCAGGCCGTAAAAACCCCTCACGGCCAGAATTGCCTGCCCCTATTCTAGTACTGAACATCAAATTCTGAGATATTATTGTTGACCATTTATTAGTCCCACAAGCGGGACACTGCGGTGCAGATTTTTCCAAGAGAGATTGCAATTCTAATTTGGAAAGCGAATCAGGGTTTGGATGAAATTCTTCAAGCAAGGTATCTGCTCTACTTACTTCATCACACGATATGCAGGAAGTCATGTAGTCGGAAAATTCCCCCACATGTCCGCTCGCTTCTAATACCTCATAGGGGGTTATTGTTGGGCAGGAAATCTCAGTAACATTCCCCATTGACGTCCAGTGTTCCAGCCATAGTTGGTTTACACGATTACGTAATCGTCCACCATTTGGACCGAAGTCATACAATCCTTTCGAGCCACCGTGAATTTCAAAGGCTGGAAGGATAAATCCTCGCCTTTTGAGCATGCCAGACAAGCGTTCTAGTCTGGCTCCAGAATCAGATTCCATTGGTCTTACCATGTGTATCGAATAGTTTCTTACCTTTGAAATTGACCTTGAATATTCTTCATATGTCGCAAATACGCATGGTTAAGAAGAGCCCCCGCAACGGGTCATCATGACACATGACTTCGATTACGATTTGATTGTAATCGGAGGTGGGCCTGCTGGTAGCACCGTGGCTCGCTATGCCGCTGAGGCTGGCATCAGTGTGTTAGTTTTGGACGCCAGAGGCTCAATCGGCACACCACTACAATGCGGTGAATTAGTGCCCACAAATGATGAAATGAGGCGCCTATGCCCAGATGTGCCAGACATGGACGATTTGTTTCAAACACCAAATCATGCAATATCTCGAACTTGCGACACCATGAACATAATTACTCCATCAGGAAAATCTTTGTCCTATAATTTCGAAGGTTACATTCTCAACAGAGTTGCTCATGATGAAGCACTTGTCGAGTTAGCTAAGCAGGCTGGAGCAAAGTATCTGGTGAAATCATTCGTCGAGCATGTTGATGAAAACATAGTTACCTTGAGGAACGGAGACAAACACAGTGCCAAAGTAATCGTCGGTGCAGGGGGACACAAAGATCCAGTTCGGCGAAAATATTGGTCTGAGAAGTCAGTCAATATCCCAGTCAAATTCGAACTTAAAGATGGCGACTATGGTGACGCAGTAGAATTGCATTTTGGTTCGATGGCCCCAGGCGGATACGCATGGATGTTTCCCAAATCGAGGGGAGCCAACATCGGGTTGGGAATTCAAAAGAACTTTGCTAAAGGCAAACCCTTGAACAAATATTCAAGCGACTTTATCGACAAATACGACGGTGAAACTACCTACAAAGGAGCCGGGTCATTACCTATGTCGGGAACTATCAAGACATTTGTAAAAGGTAATATGATGCTTGTTGGTGATTCAGCGGGAATGGTTTTGCCCTCAAATGGTGCTGGGATAACAATCGCTATGGTTGGTGGTAGAATCGCCGGCCAGACAGTGGCCAACCACATCCTGAACGGTGAGCCATTAACTAACTACGAAAAAATGTGGCAACAACAAATGGGGAAAGTCATGAAGAATTCTAAAAGATCGTTCAAAATTGGTAGCCTCATGTTCAGAATGCCTGACAGATTATTGGACCTGTTCTTTAATCGCTTAACGAAAGGTATAGTGTGGCGTGCAGTGACCTGTAGGAAGATGTTCTGGATATTCTAGCCCATACACTGATTCTTTCAACAAAAAATTCCACTACACATCCCATATAGCGAAGTTTTCAAGTAGTTGTTGCATTCACTGCGCTTCACTGGGGTAGTGAAAGAAAATGGTCCAAATTGAGTATCTTGATAGTCCACAAGATACTAACAACTTACTTGAAATGCTCTGCCCACCGGTAAGAAATTGGTTCAAAGATAAGTTTCCAGATTTCACTAGACCCCAAAAACTTGCAATTCCAGCGATAATGGAAAAGAAACATCTGTTACTTTGTTCACCAACAGGATCGGGTAAGACATTAACTGCTTTTCTTACGGTAATCGACAAATTGGTCAGAATGGCACTAGACGGAAAGTTACAGAAAAAAGTTCACTGTGTTTACATTTCACCAATCAAAGCTCTTGCCAACGATATTCAACGAAACCTAATCGGACCGCTAACCGAAATCGCAGAGGATTATTTACCTGACCGTGCTCAAGAAATAAAGGTTGGACTGCGAACCGGAGACACCCCCCAATCTGAACGGCAGAGAATGCTCAAGCACCCTCCACACATTTTGATAACTACTCCTGAAAGCCTAGCCATTGCTATTACTTCTCCAAGATTTCAGCCAATTGTAAGCGAATTAGAGTATATGATTGTTGATGAACTTCATTCGCTGGTACCAACAAAAAGAGGAGTCCATTTGGGACTGACCCTATCATATCTCGACACGCTACTAAAAACGCCTGTGCAGAGAATTGGTATATCCGCTACAATGGAGCCGCTTGAGAAAGTTGCTCAATACCTTGTATCCAGTGACGACAGAGAAAGTCGAGGTGATGAAAGCCAAGTTAGTATTGCTAAAGTTTCCGGATCAAGGGAATTAGATTTGGATATTATCATACCTGATAATAGATTTAGCGACCTTTCAGTAATGAAAGTATTAGAAAAAAATATTGAAGTTATTGCCGACCTTATTGCTGCTCACACAACTACACTTGTCTTTGCCAACACCAGAAAAATGACCGAAACCTTAGTTCAACGATTACGCCCACACCTAGGAGATTTGGTTGCTGGACATCACGGTTCAATGGACAAAAAAATTCGTCTAGATGTCGAAAAACGATTGAAACACGGGCATCTCAGAGCAGTAGTCACCTCATCTTCACTAGAGATGGGTATTGACATAGGCTCAGTTGACCTAGTAATACAAGTTGGTAGCCCGGGAGACATTGCCACTGCATTACAGCGTATAGGGCGGGCTGGACACCATGTTGGCGGCATACCCCGAGCCAGATTTTTACCAACCAGTGTTGACGATTTGATTGAACTTGCAGCACTACAATCGGCAATACAAAAAGGCGAAATGGATATTTTGCATTTCCCAGAGAATTGTTTAGACGTTGTAGCCCAATTTATGATTGGCTTAGTCATAATAAATCAAATTGATATCGATGAAGCTTACGAAGTTATAGTTAATGCATGGTCCTATCGTAATTTCGAATATGATGACTTTATCGAAGTTCTTGACATGCTCGAGGAGGAGAGACGCGTATGGGTGGATTGGGAAGAAAACATCTACGGCAAACGTGGCTATTCAAGAATGATATATTACACAAACATTGGGACCATCGCACCCGATAATTCCTACCTAGTTTTTAATGCTGAAGGCTCTGTGTTGGGGCAATTAAGTGGCTCCTTCGTTTCAAATCTGCGAAGTGGTGATGTTATCTTGTTAGGCGGCTCGACTTATCGAGTTACCAATATACAAGGAACAAGGGTAAACGTTACCGCAGTAACTGGCTATCGGCCAACTGTTCCGTCATGGTCTGGAGAGGCCCGTTCAAGATCAAGGGAACTTTCCAGCGCTTTGCTAGAACTTATTGGCCACTGTATTGTTGCATTGAGAAAAGAAATAGACCCACGTATGATATTATGTGATGCGTATGGGCTTTCCAACATTGTTGCAAATTCGATTGCTCGTCATCTTGAAGAACACTCGATTGATTCATTCCAAGTTCCTGACCCTAACCGTATATTAGTTGAACAAATCATTAGCGGAGGCCATCCGACATATATGATAACCACCTGCCGAGGAAGAGGATTCAACACTGCACTTGGTTACTTTTTAGCCGGATTGGCAGAGAGTAATGGAATAAGTGTAATTGAAATGTCATTCGATGAAAATGGCTTGTTACTGCGGACCTCACAAGAAATTGAACCAAGAGACATGTATGATTCTTTTGTCAGTCAAAATCATATTGAAGTAATTGAAAGATATATCATCAATACTCAAATATTCGCTAAGCGATTCAAAGAGGTTGCCGGTCGTTCGCTAATCATACCTAAACGAATTGGTGCCGATGAAATAAGTCCGCAGGTGTTCCAACAAAAGGCCGATGCGCTGCTTAATAAGCACAGAACAATCGAAGACAGTTTACTAATGAGAGAAGCAAAAAATGAGATTATGTTCGCTGATATCGACCTAAATAGTCTGAATGATTTTCTGGAGTTATGTGTCGATGGTAGAGCGAGAATAGTTCATCAAAAAATGACGATACCGTCTCGATTAGGAATGTCACTATTCATGTCAGCCTTCGAGGACTTGATGTCAATGAAAACACGAGCGTTCTTGGTCAAAGACATCGACCCGACAATTTTGCAGCGGTTACTCGGGACTAGGAGTCTGGCAACTGAATTGTCGGAGCGTGAGTTAAACGAATATTATCTAGATAAAGCACCTATACCGACTGATTCTGCTGGTCTGCTAAATTTAATGTCTCACGGTGGTGGTTTAGAAAAGTCATTTAACAACCCACTATACTTAGAAAAGTTACAAAATGTAGACCAGGAAATTCTTCGTGGTTGGGTACAGAAACTTTGCCAAGCAGGAGAGATTGTCAAGATTCGCAAAACCGGTTCTGTGGAACTAGACGAGAAATGGTTCACTCCGTACATGGCAGAGATACACGGAACTCTGGGATGCTTAGCTACCAACGGTGGTAAAGATGTCAAAGATTTAAGAGAACTCCACACTGAAGGAATGGAGTATGAAATCTCTACTGCATACGATGGTTTGAAGCCTGTAAAGTGGAAAACCATGAAAATTAGTGACCCACATGTTGCTATGCGAGTTAAAATTATTGAAATGCTCGGTAGTGAAGGTCCAAAAATGGCTGATCAGATTGAAAATCGGCTACCGTTTTCAAAGGACCTAGTTGACAGAATTTTACACGAGTTAGAATCTCGAAATGTTATCTCAGTTGGATTTTACAAACAAACCGAAGAAGCTGAATATATTCTCAAGATTGATGAGCATCGGTTAACTGGTGGAGAAGAAGAAGTTGTTGAATATCGATGGGTTCAAAATATGGTATTTGACAAGTCATTCGCCAAATATGATGATGGATTTTCGGCTTTTGATTCGCATGTAATATTCCAAAAACAGCAGGAATTGCTCTATCGAGTTGATGAATTTAGATTCAAGGATTGGAAAGATTTGCAAATGGATTCTGATGTTATAATGGGACGACTGCTCCACAATCGAATCGGTTATACTACAAGGAAAAACATTCCAATGTTGTTAGGACTTAAGCCAGAACCGTGGATTGGACCTATGGAGGAACAGTTGCTAGAGAAAATCCCACCCGGCGTTAATGTCACTCGACAAGAAATTATGCAAGATTTCCCAAAAGGTGATGAATTCAAATCACTGCAACGTGACTTAAAGCGTGCATT
>DALZ01000073.1 GCA_002496955.1 Euryarchaeota archaeon UBA128
TGAGTTCAAAAAAGTTGAAGCAGCATTGATTTATTCTGCAGGGTATACTGTCAATGTAGGATTAATCCCAACACTGGTCACAGGGAAAGAAGACGTCATCATAAGTGATGAGTTGAATCATGGGTCGATTATTGATGGTGTAAGATTGACTAAAGCAAATCGCGCTGTCTATGCGCACAATGACATGGGTGAATTAGAAGCAGTATTGGCAGCAAATAAGGATGCAAAAAGGAAACTGATAATCACTGATGGAGTTTTTTCTATGGATGGTGACATTGCTCCATTAGATGAAATCGACAAGTTGGCAAAAGAACATGGTGCAATGGTCTATGTTGACGATTGTCACGGAGAGGGAGTACTTGGGGAAACAGGTGCTGGCATAGTCGATCATTTCGGCCTACAAGGCAGCATTGATTTTGAGACAGGGTCTTTTTCGAAAGCTCTTGGGGTTCAAGGGGGAATCCTAGCAGGAACAGAAATGACCCGTACTCACGCATTGAATCATTCGAGGTCGTGGCTACTCTCAGGCTCGCAACCGCCGGGCGTTGCAGCAGCCCAAAAAGCTGCAGTCGAAGTATTGATGGATGAACCAGAACATCATCAAAGGCTGTGGGAAAACACGAACTACTTCAGAAATGAATTGCAGTCAATGGGCTTTGATACGGGTGTGTCATCCACGCCAATAATCCCAGTGATGTGTGGTGAATCGAGCGTTGCAAAAGACTTCACTGTCGAATTAGGGAAAGAGGGCGTTATGGCAGGGGCAATTGTATTTCCAATGGTCGCCCGTGACAAGGCGCGGATAAGAACACAAATGTCCGCAGGCCTGACTCGTGAAGATCTCGATGAAGTGCTGAGGATTTTCGAGAAAGTGGGGCCAAAACTCGGTATCGTCTGACTACTCTTCAGCACTTTCAAAATCATCGAGTACCGACTCAATTACATCATCCATTGGAGAGACTTCATCATAATGTTTCCCTTTTGGCATGGTGTCTTCTATGCCTTCAAATGGGTTGCGTCCATCATCTATCAGACACAACAAGCGCCACCTCGGTGCCCATGAAAGGTGAACATAGAGTGGGCCTGGAAGGAGAATTAAAGTCCATGAGATAAATGGATAGATAGCAAATATATCTGTTCTATTTATCGATAGCAAAGCCAGTCCGATAAACGGCATGGGATACAGCAATGTTCTGGGAGGGGTGACCGGCAATCTTCCGGAAATAGCAGTAATTAACGTTGAACATAAGCCAAGAAAAAAACACGCAGCCATCAAAAGTGCGCAATGTAGCGCCCAGTCTCCAAACCAACCAGAATAGTCCTCTACCGCGAAACGGTAAGGCATAATCAATGCCAGTGCAATCAGCAATCCGTAGAAACCGCCAACATTCGATGGGTGAGATAACCACAACGGCAATTTTGCGAATTGCTTAGACAGTGATGCACCAAACAATGTGTCACGCTGGTCCTCTGAGAGAGAATCGACCAATGACGTCCAGTTTGTCATTGTTGACATATGCAGAGGGTCAAAGGCTGGGTTATTGAATTAAGGGGGTAAAAAATACGCGATGCTTACTCTTTGTTGATAAATTTCGATAAAGGGCCCTCAATCGATAGTTCCTCTTCTTCTAGCCAGTCTCTCTCCAACAATCCATAATCCATACTTTCGCGTTTTCTCGCTGATTCAATAGGGTCGATGTCACCATTGACCATATCCCGTAAACCTAAGGCTTGATTGATAATTATCACTTGTTTAGTGCTTCGTTTCTTGTTGGATGACATGGTGTAATGGCCAATTAATTTGTATTCTCCAAAATCCTCAACTAAATTAAATCCCCCAATCATCTCGTCTTTGACTAATCTAACCCTATGTTTTCCCAATTTTTGCCAGACGGAGTTGGAAAATCTGACATGGACTTCTGCCTCCCCAATTGGCTCTTCATCAACGAATGGATGGTTTAAATTGACTGCAATGGGGGTATTAATGACTGCTAAAATATCATATCCAAACGCTGCCAAAATCAATGCTGACAGAGCAAGAAATGGAATAAAGAAAGCAATATTTAGAGATTTTAATGAGGTAAAAAACAAACCGAGTATGATAAGGGATAGTGACGAGAATATTGCAATAACCAACTGTTGTTTGTATGGCTGACAGACATCTAACTTATCGAAAGAAATCAACCCTTTTGGTGCCGCCATGACGATTCTGACTCAAATTTTGAAATTAAGTCTTTGTAATCTGGTTTGGGTTTGGTGAAATATCGGCAAATAGGTAGTTTGGCGGCAAATTCTTCCGCACCTTTGAAGAACACCATTACAAGGCTACGTGTCAAGGGGTGATGAATTTGGTAGAATTGCCACAAGGCGTTGTGATAGAAGTGCGGCGCGGCGGGCATGATGCATTAGCCAAATTGGCTGGCGACATGTCTAGACTCGGTATCTCTGGGTACATAAGGATAGAACGACGTCCAAAGGGACTTATTCCTCGAGTAAGCCAAGTAATAATTCATGAAAACCAGCCAAAAATCGCCATACATGATGCGGATATAACACTGGGAGGTTTGGAGGCATTGTTAGAGATTGAGCGAGATTCTACTGCATTGGATGCGTTGATCTCATTGGTTGAATTAACAGTAGAGGATGTGTTACGGGTAATTAATCTCTATCCTGACTTTTCCTTATCATTATCTGATGATGATAGTGAAAAAATTTCACCGGATTGGTGGAATTATGTGCAACTCAATACACGAAGTTGGCGCAGGGAGGCACGCTTACCAGAGCCGGAGGTGGTTGTAGAACCGCCAGAATATATCCGCCAATTGACTAAAGCAAAATTGCAAAAGTTTGAGCTTGGTGAAACATTCCTAAAATATGGCGACATTTTGTTAAATGAAGGAACTAGGTCTAGCCGAGTTTTCGATTTGGCAGGTATATTGGCATCGCACGGAAGGCCTATAATGGTTCTTTCTCGTGAAAAATCGAGGACACTAGCCAATAGGCATGACATACCAGAATCGTCATCATACATGCTTTCGCACGGCGATGAAAGTAATGCTATACCACCAAGTCCCTACGAGATTAATGACGTGATTGCTAAATTTCTCTGGGCTAATAAGCAAGCAATAATCGTGCTTTCTGACATAGAATACATACTATCAGTCAATGATTATTCTTCTTTTATGAAAATGCTTCGTAGCATCATCGACGAGGTGCGTAGTTCAGACCACTTATTGATCGTGCATTGTAATTTGGATGTGTTTGACGCTAGACAGCGGCACGCCTTCTCTCGAGAGTTCGATACTATCACCGATAGCTATATTGAGAATTTAATTGGTGATGCTGAATCACTGCTCGACCATCCAATCTGTATGGAACTTTCCGATGAGGAACTCTCATGGATACAACAACAAATCAACTTCTCCACCTCGGAAAGCAATGCACCTATTACAGAAAATCAAGAAATTACCGGCGGTGCCAGCAATATCATTTCAGAGGATTTAGAAGAGGCCAAAGAAAACCTCAACAAGTTAGTCGATGATTGGCAGAATACCAATTTGATAGCTGACAGTGAAAATGGTTCAGATACTGTAATCCAAGATGAAACTAAAGTTATAGATGATTTAGTGGGAAAAGTATTCACTCCGATCTCAGATGTTGAGGTGGTCAATCAGTCAAATCAAGAACACATCGACGAAGTAAAACCAGAGTCATTGGTGGGCAATGAAAATAACATTCAAAATCATGTTAAACGTGATACACCGCGAGTTGCTAGGAAAGTTAAACGGCCCCGTCGTCGTAGTAGACAAGAATTCAACACTGCAAATAGCTTAGTGACAATTGCTGCTGCAAGTAAAAATGTA
>DALZ01000059.1 GCA_002496955.1 Euryarchaeota archaeon UBA128
GTCGATTTATCGTCACAAGCTCAACTGAGGGCTAATGTTTCTATTACTGGCTCAATAGATGATTCTTGGGCTTGCCTCAACAAAGGATGGAAACTAATTGATGCCAATGCAGAAGAAATTGCTGACGGTGTTATCATGGAGGGTGCTGGACCTAACCCGGATGATTGGATAGTGATTATAGCTTTAAGAGATGAGCGAGAAAATCGACCTGAGTTAGAGGACTTTGCACCGCTCTACAACGAATTCGAGAAAGCACTGTTAGCGCTTCAACAAGGCGAAATACTCAACTGTTTAACCATAAATGGTAGAGCAGTATGTGCGGTAACCAATGATATTCAAGGTAGAAAAATTTCTAACGACGCATTCATAAACGGTGCTAGATCATCTGGACTTACTGGTTCTGGGCCTGCTGTAGTTATTGTGATACCAAGTTTGGTTCCTTCATCAGCAGAGCGTATAAAGTCAACTCTGTCACGCATATTACCCAAAGAGCAAATAATCGAGACAAGGTTTTTGTCACAAGATTCTGATGAATTAGAAACATAAAAATTTGCGCAGGTTCTTGAACCAATACCGTTAGGTATTAGCGATACCGATGCAGATGAGCCTAGGTGAAGTTCTGCGACTCACACTGTTTGGCACTAGTCACGGACCCCGGGTTGGCGCATTTCTAAGCGGAGTCCCTGCCGGTATAGAAATCAATAGAGAAGCCATTCAAAATGCGATGGATGCAAGAAAACCAGGCGGTAGGTATGCCAGCAAACGGAAGGAACCTGATAATGTGGAACTACTGAGTGGTGTGGTAAACGACATTACCAACGGTGAAAAAATCGAAATCTCAATCAAAAACAGTGATGTTAGAACCAAAGACTACTCGTTTTTACCAAACCAACCTCGACCTGGACATCAAGATATGGTAATGATGAAAAAAACCAATGGTAAAGCCGATTTGAGAGGCGGTGGCACATCAAGTGCTAGGTTAACTGCGCCAATTGTAGCAGCAGCGGCGATAATATCGCCAATAATTAAACAATTAAACATCAATGTGAATGCCCATGTATCATCGATCGGTGAAATAAAAGCCAATCCTATCATCAATTGCCCGCCAAAATGGAGTTCTGATGAATGTGAACAAATCAGATGTCAAGACCCTGAGGCAGCTGATGCAATGATAAGTTTAATCGAGCAACAACGGCGTAATTTAGATTCAATCGGTAGTGAGGTTGAACTGCAAATTTCTGGAATGCCAATGGGAATCGGCGAGCCATGGTTTGATGGAATTGAGCCATACTTAGCCAGAGTAATGATGTCAATACCTGCCGCTAGGGGCGTAGAGTTTGGTGAAGGTTTCTCTGTAGTAAAAATGAGTGGAAGCGAACACAACAGCCCGTGGGGTGGCGACAAAGACAACCCAATACTGATTGGAGAAAAGCCCGATGGCGCATTAGCCGGCCTATCTACTGGTTCGGATTTATTTTGTAAAGTTGCTTTCAAACCGCCCTCCAGCATACCAAAAGCACAAGTGACATTGAACTTGGCGACAAATCAACAAGAAACGCTGAAAGTGAAGGGAAGACATGACCCTGTATTAGCACCAAGAGCGGTCGCTGTGGTCGAAGCAATGGCAAAATTTGCTATCGCCGACTTAGCACTGAGAGGAGGCTTTTACCATGAATGATGTTGTTGTTCACAAATTTGGTGGTTCTTGTCTGCGAGACTCCTCTGACTTGGAGACGATTGCTGAAATCATAAATGCTCAGGCCGGAAAAACTGTCATTGTCGTTTCTGCACTATGGGGTGTTACTGACCGACTACTTAGAGCGGCGAATGAACCGAGATACGCAACAAGATTGGTATCAGATTTGAAAAAACAACACTCAAGATTCTCACCATTGATTGAGCAATCAATCCTTGCTGAAAAATATAACAATGTATTCACGGGAATCGAAAAATCGCTATCTAATTTATCCACGAATCCAGATAGCTATGTTGATGTTAACACTCTTCTAGCTGCCGGAGAGCGACTATCTGCTCTGGTGGTTGCTAACGAGTTAAGAAAAAAAGAAATGGATGCCTATCCAGTTGGTTCGGAAGATATTGGTATCTGTTTAGATGGTACTGACACTGCCACAGGCGTGGATATTGAGAGTTCGATTAAGAAACTGGATCATTCTGCTTTTTTTGGTATCCCTGTGATAACAGGTTGGTTTGGTGAAGGAAAAGATGGCAATCTTGCCCTCCTAAGTAGAGGAGGAAGTGACCATTCTGCGGCAGCCATTGCGAGAATTCTAGATGCAAAAAAATTAATTTTATGGAAAGATGTTGATGGAATATTATCAATAAATCCGCGTTGGGGTGTTAGTGTAAAGGCAGTTCCTTACTTGGGGTATGATGAAGCGAGAGAGCTTAGCCGGATGGATGCTCCAGTGGTTCACCACACAACCATGGCACCAGTCAAGGATTGTGGTATACCAATCGAGATTAGAAATCTTCACTCTCCTTCGAAGTCATACGCACCAACCGTAATCGGACCAAACATAATTCAAACTAGTCAACTCAAAGCCATTGGTTGCATGAGAAGTATCGCTAGAATTACTGCCGAGGTTGGTGACGTGAGTAATCAGAGTAAACTATTGGGTCAAATACTAATCCATCTAGACCGCGAAAATATAACCTGCTGGTCAGTTGAATCAAGACCCTCAACCATAGATATTGTGGTTTCCCAGCAACAATTAACAATTGCTGAAAACATTATTGAAACCAGATTACTAATTACCAATGTTGACTTGTTTTCATGCTTAATATCCTTCATCGGCACCAACAGTAGAGAAATTGTTGAACGGAGACTTCAACAGGTAAACTCAAAAATTAGTGATCTGAGATTTCTTAACTCTACCAAATTATCAGTGCAATATGTTGCCAACACTAACGATATCAAGCAACTTATGAGTCAATTGTCAACCGTGATCGAGGAAAAACCAAACGTTTGATTATTCGGCTCGCTTTTCTCTAAACTTCTGCAAGTGATTCGGCAGGTTAAGAGCAAACAAGCCACCGACCACGCAAAATACAAAGAATGTCCCTAAGGCAACACCGTATACGGAAATTAGTTCAACAGATTCTTCCATTCTAGTCGCAGTATCGGACGAAAATATACCGACAATAAAGGGCAGTATTGTATTTGCCGAAAGCACAATAATTGCAAGAATTGCTGCTGAGACTGGGTTGATTACCAACGAGCGATGATACTTGCCCACAATTTTCTTAGGGTTCATTACATAAACTTCATTGGTTCTAATACTAGTGTCCAACATAGAATACCTGATAACGCCGTTAGCAAGTTCAAAGTACATCACCAGCAGAACAGCATAACTCACAACTAGGATATTTAGTAAAGCAGGGCTGTCTTGGAGGCCAAATGGGTCTGTAGAAAGCGATACTTTGGAGGCCGCAAACCGCATAATTGCTAGGATAAACAGAATGTTACTAACCAGTGTGAATCGAGCATCTCTTTGCATTGTGCCCCAAAATCCTGTTCCTGCGGCGATGACAATTATCGCTATTTGCACGACAAAAGAAATTGCTAAACTACCGGTCATCAAATACCACAGTGTGCCTTCTGGAGGGGATACCATGTATGTCAGCAAAGAAAGTGCCACAAGCACACCGTAAACTCCCAATTGAAGATTCTGAACCATTCTGTCTGGTGGTAGGAATTTGGTTTTTGGTACTAACGGGCCACCAAGTAAACTTTCGATGAACGACGGCATTTCTACTGTTGGAATTGCATCTTTTGGGATTTCGGCCCCTGCACCCGCTTGGCCAGCTAGTTTCTTTCTAGATGGTGCTGAGGACCTAACTGTTTTACCCTCGTAGAGAATTCTCGTATCCCCGGATGGCTTGCTTACAGTCACATTATCACCTCAAAATCCTCTTGCTCCCGCAAGTGCAGTTGACAGGAGCATGTCTGGTTCCCAATCCATTATGTTGACACCTAGTCCGCGTAATTCTCCGATTAATACATCACGCTCAGTTTTCAGAACTTCGTAACCGGTTCTATCGATTCGCTTAGCGTCGAACTCAAATTCCAATGATGAGGGTGATAGCACCGTGACATCAAAATTTCTTGCTCTAAAATCGCGTAGTGCACTAATAATGGTCGGATCATCCTCTAGGTTGGACAGGAATATGATTGGGCTGCCTTTATTGATATGTGGCATTATGCGATTAACTACTACTTGTAGAGGAATGTTGCCACGGGCAACAGCACCCGCAAGTTTGGTAAGAATAACGTATAATTGCTTTTTTCCTGTGTCTCTATCGACGCTGACAACCTCGTCACCGTATACAATTACTCCCACAGAATCTCTTCTGCTTAGGAAATACTTCGCTAATGATGCTGCTGCTCGTGTCGAGTATACTAGGGCGTTTCTTGAAACAGGACCTGTCTCAGAAACGGCTCTTGAATCAACAATAATTATGATGTCCGATACCGCATCTCTTTCTCTTTCATTAACCATCAATTTCCCAGAACGAGCGTAGGCTGACCAATTAATCGACCTAAATGAGTCTCCCTCAAAATATTCTCGAAGAGAGTAGAACTCGGAACCTGGTCCTGGTTGCCTGATATTTACTGCTCCGGTGAAGATTTTTGGCACTCTAGATTTCACAAAGGTTTCTTTCAAGTCTTCCATCTTAGGGAATACAAGAAAATCATCGTAGACATGCATTTCTTTTTCCTTGTGAAATAATCCAAACGGGTCTTGTATCCTCACAGCAACAGGACCGATACTGTAGAATCCTCGTAGCGGGCATTCAACCGTATATTCGATGAAAGTTTCTCTGCGCGGGCCTAACTCCATCAGGATGTAATTTGAACCCTCCTTAATCCGCATCACTTCCGGCACCCTGTCTCTAACCTCCAAAATTTTTGGTAGGGGTGAATTATTTTGCATCCTTAATGTTACATTTAATTCTCCATCCTCAAATAGTCGAGCACTGGAGAGTTTCCGCATGGCAATGACGCTTCCCAAAGCAATGCCTTCCTCTCCTGACCACTCATCTGCTCTTCTACCCGAGGAAGCCACGTCAGCATGACCACCAAACAAGGCAGCCCAAGTCAGAAATACGAAAATGACTACTGCAATCGTTACTAATTGCTCATTTCGCAGAGTCAGACCAAGCAAATACATCGCTATGGCGAGACTACCTAACATCGCTGACTTACGGCTCCACATAACTAACACCTGTCAATTAAGTAATCAGACTGTTGGGACCGGAACTTCACGCAAGATTGTTTGAATTACTTCCCCAGCCTCAAGTCCCTTAATTTGGTGTTCTGGCTTAAGGATAATTCTGTGAGCGATCGCCAATTCCGAAACGGCTTTGACATCGTCAGGTGTAACAAAGTCTCGGCCTCTAAGAGCCGCTGCTGCTCTGGATGTCTTCAATAATGCTTGAGAACCACGAGGAGATGAACCAACAAGAACTCTTGGATCTTCTCTGGTTCGAGCAACAATCTCGACCATATACATTCTCAGAGCAGGATCAACATAGACATCCTCGCATGCTTGCTGCATTGCAATAACTCTTTGTGGATCGGTAATGACATCGACATCAACGGCATCCTTACCACGACTGATACGACGAGCGAGAATCTCATCTTCATCCGCTCTGTCCGGGTAACCCACTGACATCTTGAACATAAATCGGTCAAGTTGTGCTTCAGGGAGTGGATATGTTCCTTCCTGTTCGACTGGGTTCTGAGTCGCCATAACAATGAACGGTGCCGGTAACTTATGAGTTACTGTTCCAATAGTTACTTGCTTTTCTTGCATCGCTTCAAGCAGAGCAGCCTGTGTCTTCGGTGGAGCACGGTTAATCTCGTCAGCAAGCAGTAAGTTACAGAACAATGGTCCAGGCTTGAAGGTGAATTCTCCCTTCTTAGCATCGTAAACATTGGTCCCGGTGATGTCCGCTGGTAGCAAATCCGGGGTAAACTGAACACGCTTGAAATCACAACCAAGGGCGTCCGCAAATGTGTTAGTCATCAGTGTTTTAGCCAATCCAGGATAATCTTCGAACAAAAGATTTCCGTTGGATAGAATGTTAATAAGAACATTATCGATAATGTGTGCTTTACCAATAATTACTTTCTGAACTTCGGCGCTAATAGCTTGTGCGATTGCTCCTACTGCAGATAGTCTTTCTCTAACTTCTGGGCTACTCTGGTGCTTCGGCTGTGCCG
>DALZ01000095.1:0-368 GCA_002496955.1 Euryarchaeota archaeon UBA128
CGCGATTGGGCTAAACAAAATCGCCGCTGGGAGCTTATTTTAGAAAACTCAAGAGGAGATTGGGAAGCGGTAATGATGGGTGATGAAAGATTACTCATATTGGCACGTTGTGATGCCTTGGATGAGTCTTCTAAACCCCAATTAAATCTATTATTAGCAAAGCTGCATGATCCTAATTTATTTTCGGTAATTGATGTAGCCCTGACCGAAATTGAAGAGAACGAAGCGCGTCAGAAGCGTATTATTTATACCGCAATTCAGGACTTACAGAGTGATGGATATGATGTCGAGAATATTGCGGAATTAAACCTCGTTGATGCGCTGAAAGAACTCGGTCATCGGCATAAACTTCACAACCTTCATGAGAT
>DALZ01000095.1:753-6293 GCA_002496955.1 Euryarchaeota archaeon UBA128
GAAAAGTATGAGGTTGAACGGAAAGTCTTGCTAAATACTCAATCAGAAGAAGATTTGAATGAGCTTTCAAAGAAGATATCGGCTGTCAGTCTAGACTTTACCAAACGACTGGCAGCGGTAAACCTACAACTAGCAGAATGGGAAGATGCAGGAATACATTTTCAAACCTCTAGAATAGAAGGTCACGAGATTTTTGAATGGGAAACCAACATGCCGGAATTAGCTATAGAGGTTGAAAACCATCTACAACTGGTAACTCGTTATCGCTATTTTGAACAACGCAGCGAAGATATTGTTTCAGCAGACCAGTATATTGGACGTTTAGAGCAAAGTGGGGTGCTAGCTGAAATTGTGGATAACCTAGAATTAGGTTGGAAAGATGCTGAACTTGAATGCTATTCAATTGTAGAGAGATATCAGAACCTCGGATTGTTTATGGACAATTGGGAAGAGCAAATTACTGTAGACCCGATAAATTGTCTAAAACTAATAAAAATGCACGAAAACAAATGGCAGAATCGTTTGTCTTGTATCGAAGAATTGCTGAAAATTGATGTTTCATTCGACGGTGAAACCGAAGTTGAACAGCGCATCAACTTACTACGTGAGATTGATGCCGGACCGGAGGTTATCGATGATACCACTGCGTTGATTGAGCGGCTGATAAAACGACGAACTAGACATAGAGTCCTATTGGAAAAGGAATTGATGAGTTTGATTTCTCTTGGTAAAGCAGATGAGAATACTGTAACCAACACTCTCAATCTAGCAGAATTTGAAGAACTCGTGGCACATATCAGAATACACGGTTCGCAGACCAATATTAGCGAATCTGAAGGCACAATGATTAGAGGAGGAGTTGGTGAAAGAATCAAGCAGAAGGTTGGTGATGAGTTAAATCGCTATGAGGCTGCTGGCTGGTATATCACCGAGTTACGAAGCATGTTTGATAGCGACCCACTGCAAGTTGCAAGATTGTTAAGCCAAATTCGAAAGCAAATGAAAGAGCACGGTGTTTTGAGAAGAAGATTATCGAATTTACCATGGAATCGTAACATAACGCTGGCACTGCAGATTCAAGAGGAAATGCAGAATCCGTTGAAATTGGCCCAATTAAACGAACAGATTCCAGCGATGATGAAGCAATTAGCTATGCTTCCAGTTGAAGATGATGATTTTTCATTTTCAGCATGGGCGCCAAAAAAACTCAAGAAAAATCTGCCCTCTGGTATGGTTGATGGCCTCAATGACACACTAGATGATGCCCATGAAGCCATTTTAGAATCGATGGAAATTACGAATATGGACGAGTTTGATGACGAGACTAAAACGATTAAAGCAAACGTGACACCGTCAATTTCTGATGATAGCGCGAAAACCCAACAGCAATTATCACCAAAAAAAGCTACACGTGACCATTTAGCGGAAAAACCAGTCCCCGCCGCGCCACCAAAACGAAAAACCCCACAAAAATCTGCCAACAGTGATGATGCAAACGTAGAACACCTACATCTGATGATGAAAAAGCTCGGGCTTAGTGACAGTTACGACGCTAGCGGCTCAGTGGCAGACACGATTGTATCAATCCGCCGCAGCTTAGCCAAACATGTTGGAATTGAACCGAGAGATATTAGAATTGACCGGTTACTCAGACTGACATTAAGACTATTGCCGCAAGGGAATGAACATGATAATCAGCGCAAATTGCTGATTATGAAACTAGCAAGCGGAATCAAGCGTTATGAAAACTGGGTGAAAATGCGGCTAGAGGCGCGCCATCAAGCCGCTAAAGGTAGCTTAATAATCGATTCAAAAATTCTCGGCAAAGCGCTACAAAGGATCCCAGGGCCTGGATTTAGTGTTCCGCTGGAGAAAGATGAAAAGGAGTTACCACCATTCAACGATATCGATAATTTAACAAAAGAGGTTAATTTTTTGCTATCTACAATGAACTTAGACAACGCCAGTGGAGTTGTTGTAAACGCTTAATTGGCTTCACTTTAGTTCTTCAAGCAACTCATTTTTCTCATCATCTGATAGAGATTCTTCTATCGGTGCGGCTGCAACGGATATCTCAGGAGCATCAGGCAACGGCGCATCCAAAGGAACCTCGCCAAGATCAAACCCGCCTGGCGGAGGAGGCGCCATCATCTGGCCGGGGGGCAAGGGTGGAGGCAAAGTCGCAGGCGGCAATGGCGGAGGTAATGGTGGGGTGAGGGGCGCCGGCGGAGGTGGTAGGGCTGGTGTTGGCGAATCTTGTCCCTCTGGAACAATAGTTGGAGGGTCAGGCAGAGGGCTAGAAACGGGAGGGCCGGATATTTCTGGCTGAGGGGGTGGTGTGGTTTCCGCTGGCAAAGGTAGTGGGGTTTCTGGTGCTGGAGGCGAGCTTTCATCTGCATTTGGCGCTAGTGGTTGTGGGATTGCCTCTGGTGGCGGTGGAAGTGGTAGCGGTGGCTCTTCAATAACGACGGCAGGAAGCTGTGGTGGCTGTGGTGCTGGGGTCGGTGCTGATAGCGATTTATGCAGACTGTTAATCGACTCAGTATCAAAATCTCCAGTATCCATATATTTGGCAATCGTTGGACCAATTAGAGCCATGCTCGCCCTGAAACGTGCTCTGTTTGACCCATAACCGGTAAAAGCGATTTTATGTTTTGAACCGCTTGTGGAAAATTCAAGCGTATGTACTTCTAGGTGCATGTAAGACCAGCCAATTATACCAACTGCGAGTAAGATTTGGCCTAGAAATCCGACCACAGGAATGAAGGTCGCAGCTAATCCACCAAAGAAGGAAGCAATCCACATCCATTGGTGCTTATGCATTAATTCATTGTGGTTATGCGAAAATCCTGTTAGTTCATTGTTGAAAACCGCTTTGACATTTAATCTGCGTTGCCCGTCGTCATCGTAAGTAACCTCCATAACACGAATCAGATTTTCACTAAACACCAGTGAAGTGTTTCTTTTCCCGTCAACTGATTCATGTAAAGGGTATTCAGCAACCTCTTCCCCCGACAATGCCAATACTGGTGCTACCCTTACTGGTAGAGTCCAATCGGTACTACTGTTAAGCACGGGCTCAATTATAGCGGGTGACTCTTGCTCGGGCAATGCATCTGGTTCCTCGACTTCTGGTGCTGTGTCTAATTGTTCATCATTCGATGTCCCGTTTGGCCCATCATCTGATGACGTAGGGGTAGCAAACGGGTCTTCGTCATCATCAGGCCAAGTCGCTGGCTCATCGCTCATGTTTGTCCCTGAGCGGTTTCGATTCATTATATGCTCGATTAAATTGAGGTCAACGATGGACTTCTGTTAGCCATGATTGAACGTCATTGCGCTTCCCGTAGCCCTTGCCCTGTTTAGTTCCAACAACCGTTTCAATAGCCGCTTCAGATGCTATATCCAGAGTTTTATCGCTAATGCTGCCGTTGTAGATAATCGCTATTGCGCCATCTGCTTCATTGGCAGCAGATGCTAAATCTTTAGGCCCAACTGGCTCGGTGACACTACCATCCATCATAACAAAAACTGCCTTTCTCGGGGCGAGTCCCTCGAGATGAGAAAATAGTTCTTGAACTTCCTTTGGTGCTGACTTTTTCTCAAAAGTCTCATCCATATCATCGGCCCAATTTTTATCCTCAACACCGGCTTTTTGATCATCGGCTGCCTGCTTTTGCTTTAACTGATGAGCGAATTTACTCGCCTCAATTTTCATTGATAGACATTTAGTCACCGTCTTTTGCGGCAATAGTTCCCACTCTTGACCGACTGGAGCCTGGGCGACAAAATCAACCTTCATCATCTCATTTAGCTGGCTGAATAACATCTCGCCCCCACGATCACCATCAATTGCTAAGACTACCGTTTCCTTGCTGTTGGCCAAATCAATGAGTTCCTGTTTAATCGAACCTGCCCCATCAGCAGAGATGGCGTTTTTCACGCCACAATTCAATAGATTCCTGACGTCATTCCTTCCTTCAACCACAATTAGTGAAGAAGAGGATTCGATATTTGGTCCACAAGTTAGTCCATGGAATTGTTTGGCTGTGCCGACCGTAAGTACTGATCTTACCTCTTCGATAACCGTCTTTGAAGCGGCTTCACCGGAGTTAACCAAATCGAGTAGTAATTCTTTAGCACGGTCAACAACCACTGTGCGTTTTGTCGCTCTAATATCCTGTATTTCAATAACTGAAATCTTGGCGGTACATGGCCCAATCCTGTCGATGGTTTCGAGCGATGAGGCGATAATTGCAGTTTCCACATTATCTAGGCTGCTAGGGATTAGAATCAATCCGTGAACCTTGCCGCCTTTACTTTCCATCTCTACATCGACATGCCCAATTCTTGCAGTTCTCTGCAATTTTCGCAGTTCTAACTCGTCACCAAGTAGCCCCTCTGTTTGGCCCATTATCGCACCGATGATATCCTTTCTCTGCACGGTTCCGTTGACTTTGATGTCAGCACGAACCATGTATTTCATTGCTTTATTTCCTTTCGAGTTGTTGCCTCCTCGATTATTGTGTTTCTTTGACATATGAATTCCTCATAGTCCACAGACTACCCAAATGGATGAGGGGAAGCCCTCGAAACCAAAACACTGGCCGAGGCACAGTGCATGAATGGAATGTGAACAAACAATCCTAGAGGCACATCATTATTGAATGCTCTTGTCAAAATTTCGTGATTTTAGAGTTTTTTTGACAGCAACTAATTCAATAATAGCAAGTGCATGGGGTAAATGTGTCCGAACCTATTTCCTTCAGTCTCGAGGCTTTTCACAGTACTATTTCTGTGATGCTATCTGACAAAGTTCTGACTAGAGAAGAAAAGCGATTGATTATCAAATTAGCTAGCGCCTTGGGACTAAATGAAGATGAGCCATCGCTTATCTATCAAGCGATTAGAAATGGTGAAACTGTTGAAGGAGGCGAACCCATTGATAACAAGATGGCTCACGAAATATACACCAAAGTATTCGAGATTGCTATTGTTAATGCATCATTATCTAGAGATGAGTTCCGAGTTCTAGCACATCTTAGAGACATCTTCGAAATAGATGATGATGAGCACCATAGAATTGAAGAGCAGTTGCGTGAGATAGTAAGGGAGAAGTTTGAGGACCCTAATGTTATAGACAAAATGCTTGGCACCTTGAGAGATTCTGTCAGTTTAGTTGGAGACTTATTTGATGTCGTTCGAAAGAAGGCGGCAGATGGGGCCAGAAAATGAATGTTAAACTCGACAAGTTCCTCGAGGAGTCTTCGCCGAAAGTACTCAAATCAAATCGTCGTTGCCTGAAATTTCTCAATGAGGCATATGCTGCAGGAAATCCGGGCATGATAGCCCGGCCAAAAGCAGACATAACTGCCGATCACGGTGGATTTTCAGCCCATTATGGCTGCCCCGATCCTGAAATGCGAACCATTGCATCATGGCTGTTGACTTATGGCAAAGCTAAGCCACGTAGACTTGCTAAATTAATTCCAGCTCTATGGCGGAGACATGGCAGAGAAGACTTGAAGTTGGCCGGTTTA
>DALZ01000155.1 GCA_002496955.1 Euryarchaeota archaeon UBA128
AACATAACCGGACTGAGTTTTGTTAGTGCAGAGAATAAATTTGCCCAGTTAGCCGCACACGATGCCGTCGTTGCTGCCAGTGGGGCGTTAAACACGTTGGCAGTTAGTCTCATGAAAATAGCCAATGATATCCGATGGCTAGGATCAGGTCCGCGCTGTGGATTAGGCGAATTGGCTCTGCCAGCTAACGAACCCGGCTCTTCAATCATGCCTGGTAAAGTCAACCCCACTCAGGCCGAGGCAATGACGATGGTTTGTTGCCAGGTTATGGGCAATCATACTGCGATCACGGTCGGCGGTTCCCAAGGTAATTTTGAATTAAATGTCTACAAACCGATGATGATTCATAATCTATTGCATTCCGCTAGGTTACTCACTGATTCTTGCCGTTCAATGCGCGATAAGTGTATTGAAGGGCTAGCTCCAATTGCTGATAATATCGCTAACCATTTGGAAAATTCACTAATGTTAGTTACCGCCCTAAACAACCATATCGGCTATGACAAAGCGGCAAAGATTGCTAAGAACGCACATGAGCATGGTTTGACATTACGGGAGTCCGCTTTGGCTTTGGGATATCTAACCAACGAGGAATTTGATGATTGGGTAAAGCCAGAGAATATGATCGGGCCATCAGTAAACTGACTACAAGAAGTCTGAGAGTGACATTTGTCTAGCGCGGTCGTTTTGGAACAATGAGTCGGCACTGCTTGCTAGCCATTGTACGTTCTGTTTTGTGTAGGTATCGACCCCATATTTCTCCATGACGTGTTGTGTTACCTTGATGTATTTTCTAACAGCTCCTTCCGAGACAGTCAATGCTAAATTACCGTTACATAAATCTCCAATAGATTTTGAAATTCCCAATGAACCAAATCCGGCATTATTGGCTTTACTTTGCTGGATGCATTTGCCGGCAATAGGCATTCGGCGATATGAATGGCCACATTTCAAGCACCTGACTTTTTGCCGAGCAAATGCGTTTAGATTGCCTCTCAGGTCAGGTAAAAAATGCGAGCGAATAACACTTGAGGCGACCTTTCGTACGTCGACAGCCCGAAGCCGATGGCCGAGGTCTAACTGTCCGTTCATTTTGTCAATCATTGTGTCGAGTGTTTTGTAAGCCGATAATGCAGGCCCTGCGGAAATAGAATCGCAGTCGTGGGTAAAGCCATAGCCTCGGACAGCCGCAACAGATTCCAATCGTCGTTCAACAAAATCGACACGAGAGGCGATTGTTTTAGGGTGTGGACAATCTAACGTTGCCTCGTAAAAATCTCTCTCATAATACCACCCTGAGTCGACATTCAGTGCTTCTTTATCAACTTCAGTTGGGTTTAACCTAGTCGTCAGCACAAGAGGAGCATCCATTTGACCCCCTCGGTTTGCCGGTAGGATTTCACGACTAAAATTTAGCAAGCCATCCATTAACAGCATAATTGCGTCCTCGTCGCCATCACAATTTCTACGTTTTGAGGCGTGAAACAGTGGATGAGCGTAACCACCAGAACAGTCAGTCCAACCAATAATCCGTGATAGGACGCCCCCAGAGGTGTGTGGTGCAAGAGCACAAATCAGGTGACCTACTAAATCATCGGCACTAGAGACATTGTAATATGGTTCTAACCCGTAATATCTAGAGAGCAATTCGTCAATAAATTGTGCTGTTCTAACGAAATAGTCGCTGGCATTTTTTGCTACAATGAAATCTTGAGGGTATAACTCGAGTAATTGATCATCTGAAGTTAATTCATGGCCCAGATAATCATGAGTGTAACCAAGGTTAACCAATCGTTTCCATGACACTTCAATTTCCTTCGGCTTAAAATGCGTAACTGGCACATCACTCATATCAAATCTTACAGTGCCATCACGAAATACCGGAATCTCGTATTTTGCCCTCAAAATGCCTTTTTCTAAAGCCTCAGGGGTCTGATTTTTGCTGGCAATTTTCTTCATACATTTGATATTGTTTGGGACTCTTTCCAAGCCGAGATTAATCATTGCATCCTCAATCATTGATGCGATAGGAACAGTGGTAATCTCACCTCTTCGGCGTCTATTTGCGTCAAGTTCTTTGTTAAACTCGGTGCGACCATTGCACTTCTCTCCAACGATTGTTTCACCATATTGGTTGGTTTTTCGGTGATGACACGAGAGCATGGGGGATTTTTTCCCGCAATCTATGCAAGTTCGCAAACCAAGTTGAACCCGAATGTTCTGTTTTTCCGCAGCGTTACTTAGTAATCGCTGGTTGCCGCCATTCAATTCAATGGGGAATAATGTGTGAGCCATGGGATTCATAATTCGTGGTGCAGACTTCTCAGGTCTACCCATCCGGCAACCGATTCTTACTGGTGCTGAATGGTGCCATCGAAGTTTTGAGATTTTCTTTATCATCGGTAAAATTCCATCAACTCTGTGATCATCGCGATCGACTTGGGAACTGAGGAATTTTTCTGCATCTTCGGGTCCTTCATCGATGATATTGGCTGCCGCAGCTTGGCCAATTTTGTCGGTTTCGGCGATTGATTTGCCCATCTGACGAGCGCTGGTTTCGGCAGATATTCGCTGGATAGCGCGTTCTTTCTCTAACTCCTCTAATCGATGCTCTTCTTTCTCTAGGATGGTTTTCGCAGCTTTTAGCCGCTCTATTCGTTCCCTAAATATTCGTTTAGAGTCAGCAATCATTAGTGGTTTACCATCTTCTATACTGAATCCTAAACCCTCCATCAGCGCAGACCAGCCGCTGGTTATGACTAGATCATCACCGTCATGATAATGGGCTAATCCAAGGATTAGCGCTGACCCCTTGGCAATGCCGTGCTGTTGCAGAGTCCACAAGGCAGAAAGGTTGTGGTCAAAGATAAAATCTTCAATTGACAATGCAGGCCCAGGGACTTGTTTGAGTTGATTAACATTCAATTCTGTCGGGGGCATCTCGGACATAACTTCCGGATTCCATCCAGCAACTCCATTTTTGATTCGTAACGACATTGATTCTCGTTTAGGCGTGGATACCCCGTCGCTGTTACCGGTCTCTATGGTTGCATCCGCTAACAACTCAATTAATTGGGGCACCCATTCAATCGGCAGGTCAAGGAACCACGGGTTGTGAGGCGGTGGTAGAGAGGTTTTGAATTTCTCAGCAATGGCTCTGGCTTGTTGCCAGTTTGGTGTGAGTTTAGTTAAAAAACGCTGCCATCTCAAGCGGACGGCAAATCTGAGGTTGGTATCAGAAAATTGTTCTTTGGTTAATCCGGGCACGCCCGTGGGGCAATTCTCTTGAGGTAAATCCATAATGTTACAGAATTGCTGGACTAGTTCTGGTGAACTCAACTCTTCAATCAAGTCACTTGCCCACCAATCTACAGAATATCCTGCTGGTACCAAGTGCTTGTTGTTTTCAAGAAATTCCCCATAACCAATGACAATTTCACCGTTATCCCAAACTGTGCCAATTTCGTTTCTTACTTGGTTAAATTCTTCAATTGTGTCACAGCGTGTAAATCTTCCATCATTCAATACTACCCATGGCCCGTCGGTATCATCAGAAGGGGTAATAGCACACGCTTTTCCCGGACGTTCAATTTTCATTTGAGTACCTATGGTGATGAAGTCATCCATGGCGACCATACATGCAGGATTAACCGACGCAGCCGCCAGTCCTGAAGGCCTTGCTCGTCCATATCTAAGCCGGAACCCACCGGGTTCTTGTGGAGAGCCAAAAACTGGGCGGCCAGCAATAATATCATTCATGAATTTCGTTATTGGCTCGATCATCCGTGATTTGAAGGTAATTTCTTCATCAATACCTTTGCTATCGCCTTTTTCCGCGAATTTACTGATGAAATCCCACCCAGGAGTTTTCATCCGCTCGGTGTGTTTCCTGATTTTGGGCGCTTTCAAACACATTCCTTCTCCAATAACCAATAATACTCCACCTCGAATCCTACCTTCGTCGATGTTTCGAACATCTCCATAACCCGCACATTCTATGCGCTCTGTCGATTCACCATTGATCATCACTGGACAAGCGCGAACGATTTCATCGACTTCTTCAGGTGTAGGCCGATATTGTAGGTTGCCCCGATAAAGCGCAAACTCCTCTTTAACACGTTCAACTTCTGGAGTAGTTGGTTGATACTTCCCGATATTCAACTCTACGCGTATCATGTCAGCGATTAGAACTGCTAGTGCTTGTGCAGTGCCTCCTGCAGCCCTTATAGGGCCGGCAAAGTGCACAGAGACAAATTGGGAACCATCAACATTGTTCAGTAAACGTACTTCGCTAATACCTTCTAAAGGCGCAACTAAAACAGCCTCTGTCAAAATTGCCAATCCAACACGCAGTCCTACATCAATAGCCGTAACTAGGTCATGACCTTGCTCCCTAAAGCCACGCGCAACCGACTGCGCCATTATCATCGATGTAGTTTCTCGATCGTGCATTGTCAGGGTTTTTCTGATATCATCAGCAACCTCATACTCACCAAGATACTCTACCAACAACTTCTCAGTCCGGCCGGCTAAATCTGCTGCTCGGGGTATTTCCACAAACGGTCTGTAGTCTAGGTTTTTGCTGCGGGCAATCTCCGCAATTCGATAGGCATCGTCAGTTCTCTCATCGAGCCACTGCTGATAATTTGACATTTCAGTCTCGAGACGCGCCAGATCTAGACCGTCAGTAGGATTGAGGTCAAATTTCCCACGAATGTCATCTGGCATGCTTCTCCCTATGCGGCTTGGTAGCCGGCCGCTTATCAAAAATTGCCTAACAGGCTGGATTTACCCACTGATGGTCCTTATTGCAAATATGTGACCAATCTGCAAGCAAAGTTCATTGCCCATTTGCTGGACCATGACTTGATGAGCGCACATCAGTCAATACGAAGTCATCCAAAGTGGCAAAGGCTCGTCGAGTTGGTTAAAGAATTAGCGTTCATTGACGGCGGTAGCGACGATGCCTTTACGCTAGCAAGCGGACGTCAATCACGCTGGTTTTTTGATACTAAACCAGTGATGATGCATCCTGAAGCGAGTCAGTTGATTGGTGAGTTGCTTAACCTAAGGATGGATAAACTCGGTGCGGACTATGTTGGAGGACTGGAACTTGGTGCAGTCCCATTAACCGCAATTGCGATTACCATGTCGCCCAAGGAATCTCATCGTCGTGGATTTATGGTCAGAAAGGAACCGAAAGGCAGGGGTGGTCGCAAAACGAAGAATCCGCCAGGAATCGAGGGCTCTTCACTATCGCAAGGCGGTAGAATAGTCATCGTTGAAGACGTTACTACTACTGGGGGCTCAGCAATTAAAGCCGTTGAAAGAATACATGATGACACCGATTGCACAGTCATTGCAGTTATCAGCATAGTCGACCGCCAAGAGGGCGCTGAGGCGGCTTTTGCTGCTGCTGGAATTCCCTTTGAAAGTCTGATGAACAGAAGCGACGTAGCCGAACCTGAGTGATTGTATGGTGCGGATATTACATCCCATATCCGAATCAAGTACTGGATTATTTGAAAATAACCCCGACAAGTCTTCAGTTGAACGTTTTAGATTCTTTCATGCGGACGAGGGTAAGCCATTGGCAACACCGTGGCAGGTGGCGATTTCTCGGGCGATAATATTGCGAGAGTACCCGCTGGCTGAGGGGATAATTTTGGATTGTGCGTGCGGTAGTGGAATTCAGGCTGCAGCGTATTCGGAAATTCTCAAACGTTCTATTGTGGGAATCGAGTTGAATGAGAGCAGGGCACGGGCTAGTGCGGTTAACCTTCGAACCGTGTTTACCCTACGTGGCAACACAGATATTGAGCGAATTAACAACAGTTACATCCTAATTGGCGATGGTCGAAATGGAACGGAGATTATCACCTGCCTCAATACTATCAGGCCATCAAGTGATAAGGTCGCTTTTTTGCATCTCGACCCGGCAAGACCCCGCAATAGTCGGGAACACTCCTTATCTGAGATGGCGCCTAGACTCGACGAGGTGTTCGACGGATGGCATAAACATCTAGTCGAGACAGAGAATGGTCCAGCGATTTTACTAGATCTATCGCCGAGAATTTCTACCCAACAAATGATTGAAGTAGAGTCTTTGGTGGATAGTTATTGGCCAAATGTATGCAAAACCTGGACTTGGACTTCGCGAGGGCGAGGGCGAGTAGACCGCCTTGCACTGTGGATTGGTGCAATTGCGGATACTGGGTTTGCTCGCCGCTTTGTCAGAATTCCACCGAAGCCTGCTCAACTCCCTATTATCATGACAGGAGGCTTGCCAATCAGCGAATCTTCAATGCCAATTGTCAAGATGAGAGGTTCACTACA
>DALZ01000154.1:0-2299 GCA_002496955.1 Euryarchaeota archaeon UBA128
TTAGCACCAAGGGGGACTATCAGACGCTTTGCTTCCGCAGGAGCGATAAACACTATCTTGTTTTGGATATTTTGGGAGGTCCTAAGATTATCTCCGGCCTTGAATTTGTTTAGTGAAACCGGTGTATGGGCAACTGCTTGGATTATGTCGTGCACAATAGCACACTTTACTCACCGATACTTCACCTTCGACGGTAGAAAAGACATCAAAGCCACAATGATAGGTGCCTTTGCAGTTTATGCAATTGGCGGGGTATTGTCAACATTATCCTATGATTTCTTAGTCTCAAATTTCGATTTGCAAATCAGGATTTTATTTATCTTCAACATGTTGATTTGGGGCCTTTTCACATGGGCTAGTATGCGATGGTTCGTATTTGAGTACGAGGAATGACTGGAATTTATCATCAGCATCGATAAACTGACTGAACCAACTCTATCTATGCGAGAACTTAATTTCTAATGAGCCTCAGGTTGTATCATGTTGCCAGACACAATTCACAAGTTATCCCGCGAAGAGCGGTTCTCATATGCTAGACTATTGGCATTTATGGCCCGAGTTGATAATGAATTAACAGTAGATGAAATGGCTATGTTCGAACAGCGGTTAGGTACAGCGTTATTATCGCCAAGTCAGCGTGAGTTGATTAGGCAGGCTTTGAAGACTCCCCCCCCGTTAGATGAATGCTTAGCTGGGCTAAGCGAAGAGGCCGGTCGCCTAGCACTCAGGGACGCAATATTAATGGCTGCAGCCGATGGTACAGTCGATGATGATGAAAAAGACGTTTTGATTGAAATTATTGCTCATTTGGGATTGCGAGAGGAAGCCCTTGACCGTCTCTTGAAATGGACGGTAGAAGGTTACAGTTGGATGCAGTCTGGCTATGATCTTTTGAATGATCTAGCGGAGTGACATATTTGTTTGCTGACATGGTTAATTCGTTGACCATCGAAGAGCGCTTAGCCCATGCACAACTAATGGTCGCAGTTGCTTCCATCGATGGCGAATTAGTTCAAGAAGAATTAGTGATGATTGAATCAATTATGGGCAAATCTATGCTGCATCCCGAGATGAGAGTTGATGTCAGAAATACGCTACAACATCCAGTTGAGGTTGAAAAGTCGATGGAAATACTCTCAACACTAGGTCAAAAGCTAGCCTTACGGGATGCTGTTTTGGTTTCTGCATGTGATGGAGATTATGACAAGAAGGAAATCCGAGTAATCAAGAAAATCGCTAAACTAGCAAACATTGATACAGAGACATTGTCAAAAATCTATCAGTGGGTCGAAGATTATTGGAGTGTCTACGAGCAGTCAAAAGAGCTCGTTAAGTAAAACGCTATTTTCCTAAATATGGTAATTTTATCACCATTTGAGGCTTTTTTTTGCGTTTTTTTACTATATCTCAAATCCAATCGTTCATGCTAGGGTAAGACGATTCTTTATTACTGATAAGTGACTGGTTAATAATCGAGCCTTGGTGGAATACAATGGGAATACATCCGAAGATAGGAATAACTGGTTTGCCGAGAAGTGGTAAATCCGCCGTCATGGAGAAAGTTCTGAAGATGTTAACCGAGGAAAGAACTCAAGAGATTAAACTAAGGGGTAATCCAACCGGTAAACCAATCATTGCTGGTGTCAGAACTGAACCAATTATCGAAAATGGTGAGCGATTAGGATACAAAGTAATCGATATCATCACGGGAGACGAAGGCACTATTGCTCACAAAGACTTCGACTCCCGCCTTAGAGTGTTAGGCTATGGATTAGATCTTGAAGCACTAGAGAGGGTCGCAATTCCGGCTATAGAATACGCTAAAAACGAAAGTGAAGTTTTAGTTATTGATGAAATCGGTAAATTCACCGTAGAGAGTGAAAGTTTTGTCAACTGTGTTAGAGGAGCGTTAGAAATTGATAAACCGACACTTTTGACTCTCCACAAAAAGAGTCGTCACCCACTGTTGCAGGATATCCGTCGCAGAGATGACGGGCGGATTTTAGAAGTCACTCCGGTTAATCGGGCATTGTTACCATACAAAATCCACAAACTGATGAGAGAAACCTACTGAAAGCCGTTTAATTCATCACTGGTTTATCATTAGCATCGACATGGACGAGCCTAGTAAGGCTGCTAAACGAATCCTGCTGGGCACGGGTTTTGGGTTGTTTCTAGTCTGTGGCTTCGCCCTTATCGAGGGACGAATGGATATTGCGGAGGTTGGTATAGGTCATCTTTTCTTGGTGCTCGGCATGCTTTGCATAGTGATGGCTAAACTACTTGATTATCAGACGAC
>DALZ01000154.1:2727-4825 GCA_002496955.1 Euryarchaeota archaeon UBA128
GATGCATGGGCAAAACTAGAGAGTAGAGTTCTATCAGACGAAATCAACTTAGAACAGGAATAATTTTTTGCGAATATTCAATAATCCTCCACCTCTCCACAAACATTGGCGATATCATGAGCGAAGTCCCTGAAGGTCTGTACTATACCAAAGAACACGAATGGCTAAGGGTTGAAGGTAACACTGTCACGATAGGTATTACCGACCACGCACAGGATGCGCTTACTGACATTGTCTACATTGAATTGCCCGAAACCGGCATGGTAGTCGATGATATGGGTGAATTTGCAGTCGTTGAATCGGTGAAGTCAGCCTCGCCAATTTTTGCCCCTTTAGCAGGTGAAATTACCGCAGTAAACGAAGACTTGGAAGATGCTCCGGAACTTATGAACACAAGCCCGTACGGGGACGGATGGATTGTTAAAATGACCCTCAATAACCCTGACCAAGTATCAAACTTGATGGATGCCGCTGCATACAAAGCAGAAATCGGCGAGTGAGCCACTTGTCATTAGGTGATCAAAGCCTTGCGATATACATCGATGGTTCCTGCTTGGAGAATCAAAATGTCACCGAGAAAACTCCGGCAGCTTGGGGCATGGTAATTGTCACTGGTGATAACGGATTAGGCAAAGGAAGCGGAGAGATTGTAGAAGAAATGTGGGGCATGGTAACCTGCGATCCCGATAATCAAGAATACATAGGTGCCGAAGTAGGCTCCAACAATACGGCAGAATTGACCGCCTTCGCGATGGCCTTAAGGTGGTTATTGATTGAGGGAAGTGGCCAAAACGCAATCATTTACACTGATTCACAGTATGCTGGAAATCTGGCAACTGGCAATTGGCGCGCGAAGGCAAACAGGACGTTGGTAAAATCAGTACAAGATTTATGGCGGGAGACCAGTAGTTTACGAAACCTAACATGGAATCATGTCAGAGCACACCGTGGTCATCGATGGAATGAAAGGGCCGATCACTTAGCAAATCGTTGTGTTAGTAACCAACAGCCAGTACCTCTAACATTTTGGAAACCTGGTCAACGCTAAGAGTTTTCAATCCTACGCATAATCCACTGTCTAAGTTCATCTGAGTAATCGGGATTCCGTAAGCCATAATCTATTTGTGATTTTAACCAAGCTATGGGGTTACCCGAATCATACCATTGATACTCACTCAAGTCCACACCTATGAGGCCACAGGATTCCATCCAATGCTTTTGTAGTGCAATAGTTTGCAATTCACCAAACTCGTCGACGGGATAGTTTTCTTCCAATAGTCTTTTACTGTCCTCAGTGAAAATATATCTGCCACACAATACCTTGTTAGAAGGTGCTTTATTTGCAGGTGGCTTCTCAATTATGTCAGTTATCAATTGATTGTCTAATGCGATGACTCCGTAACTACTCAATTCGCTTTGTGGAACCGAATATATGCCAGCACATGGTAATCCAGTAGCATTATATTCAGTTATCAATTTGATTGATGCTGTTGATGGTTGATAGTTGGTTATACTCGAGAACTGGTCGGTAATGATGTTATCACCAAGTAGAACTAGATACGGTCCGTCAATACTTTCCAAAGACTGCAAAATGGCGTGACCTAAACCTAATGGTTCGTGTTGTATGTGGATAAAGAATTGAACCGATTTGTCGGTATTGAAAAGTGACTCACTAATTTCAGGTTTTAGTGCATGATAATCCTGTTTGTTTTGTAAGAAAGTGGTAAAGTCCTTGGTTGGTGAGGTTATAATATGAATTCGGGTAATATTGGCATTTATCGCCTCCCTAATTAGATGAATAATCGATGGAATATCTACTAATGGTAACGATTCTTTTGGGAGATAAGCACTTGTAGGCAGCATTCTACCACCCAAGCCAGCGGCTACAATGACCGCATCACCAATTACCTTCATCATAGACACCCAAAGGGTACAACCTTTCAAGGATAACCCCCCGTGTAACAATCATGGCGAAGGTTCCCGAGTGGCGATGGTTTACTATCTTCGGGTTACTTATGATTATTCAAACTGTATTTGATGTTGCACCCGATGGGCCTTGGAGTGCACGCTCATTCACCAGAGGAGTCATTGGATTATG
>DALZ01000156.1 GCA_002496955.1 Euryarchaeota archaeon UBA128
GCACTGCCGCCAGCCCCCATGTGACAAACCCCAAGATGCATACAAATGAATGCTTCCTCAACTGAGCAAATTTAGCCGTTCTCTCACGAGCCTAATTTTACCGCTACTCGTAACGCTCATCAACCCCCACTTGATTATGGATGTTTCATTTTCCAATAGGGAGCGCAATTTTTGTGAGTCTTCCAGTCTGATTTGTAATATAGCAGTAGCTTGACCGTTGGATAATTTTCTGGGTCGATAATCAAATATCCTTGGTAGTTTGTTTGTGTCAACCTCTTTTCCGATCAATTGGACAGCATTTTCTAGTTTGTTCAGGTCATCAATGTCTTCCCGTATAACTATACCAATCCAACGACGTTTCCCGCGGAGTGCCTTTGAGAGACGTTTGGCCATGGCGTACGTTACCGAGGATTTCTCTTAATTTCTTTGGATAACATCAAATCATCATGCTTGCTGGAGTTAACCGTTCGACTATGGAAACTCAGCAATCAGACGACAACAACCAGAGTGCTGAGATTTTATCAGAATTTGAATCTCAAAGCATATCTATGCTCGCTCTAGTCAGGACATTGCTTTCTCCATCAACGATGCCTCATATTGTCTTGATATCTTTGATTTCATCACTGCTCTATATCTTATCTGGTTTTGATTCTTTAACGGTGATCTGCTCCATAGCATTCACCAGTCTAGCAATTTCATACTCCCTAACCGCACTACTATCGAGCAATCCAAGAATTAGAGAGTGGATCACCTACAATCCATCAGCAGATGATGGAGTGACAAACTTTGTTACTAAGCAATTGAAAAAGTTCAAGATTTGTCTATTCCCACTTTCTCTCTCTGTGTTCATTTGGCTGTTCACAGCCAGCATCACTGGAAATGACGGAATTATAGCCAACACAGACCAATACATCCCACTATTCCTTGGGATGTTATTTATTGCTTGGTCTGTGGTTCAAGGCACCTCATTCTCCAAGTGGGCATCAGCAGGCAGTGCCAAAAAAACTGCAAACACAGACAAATTTCCCAGTTTGAAGACTACTATCGTTACAACATGCTTGATTGTCACAATTTTAGCAATGACTCTCGGATTTGTATTTTACCAGATAGATGACTTAAACAATTCAGTGGCAAAATCCGCTATTTCTGCGCTTCCATTTTGTGCGCTGGCTGTAACTGTTACTGGAATGAGTGTTGCTTACTCGTGGGCGCCAAAGAAGTTGGCTTCGATGAAACCCAAATTACAAAGTTTTAGCAGCCGATGGACGCTAACATGCCATGTATTCATCGTCTGGCATTTGCTTACCATATGGCGCCAAAGTTTCCTCAGTCCTGCAACGTATCAAGTAATTTTTGAGGAAATTTTACTGATGGTGTTTACTGTCTTCGTCGCCATTTGGTCAATGACATCAAAAGGATATCGAAGTAAATTTAGACTAATTACCGAAGAAAATGCCCTGACATGGGGCTTGGCATTTGGTTACGCATATGCAGGTAGTGTTGCGATGCTGGTAACATTCTTTGATGACATAAAAACGGTAATGGTTTTTGGACACAGTGTGGTGGTGATCACGGTTATTTTCACTCATCGTTTAGTTCTAACTCGGATAATCAACACTGACAATACCATAGTTGAGGTAAACAGGATACTTACATCAAACGAAACAACAAAAAATGTTGTAGATGGCGATAATAATGCATTTCCAGCATCAGATAAAACCTCAGATACACCGACCAAAGAATCTGAGTCCTGGCAGGAGGATTCTGATGTAGACTGGGATGCTCAAAAACCACAAGAGATTCCAGATGTTGACTGGGACCAACCGATTGATTTAGACTAATCATCAACTATCCCGGATAGTAAGGTAACAACACGCATGTTGTTATGTAAGTCTTCACTTACTCGGGCACCTAAGATTACCTGGGCATCAGAATCTAAGGCCTCGGTAAATAATCTAGCCACTGAATCAACCTGACTCAATGTCATACCTAGGCCACCCTCGATCTGAATCAAGCATCCTGTTGCACCACCAACATTTAGTGCTGCTAACGGTGCCATCATCGCTGAATGTAGGATTTGTTCGGGTGCGTCTGCGTCACCCATACCAACCAATAGAGTTGACTTGCCATCTTGTTCAACAATGGTCCGCAAATCCATCAAGTCGAGGTTAATTAGGCCCATCCGCAACAATGTTCGGACCAAACCATCAACTAAGTCCTCAACCCATTCTGCCCCCATTTGCCAAGTTCTGCCCTTCTCTCTAGCCTGTCTAGCCAACCGTTCCAACGACAAGCGCACTGTCACATGAGCAAACTTATCCAAACGTTCAAATCCGTCCTCTGCTATCTCTAGCCTAGTAGGTTGGATTTCAAACGGCATGGCAGCAACAGCAATGACTACGGCACCTGAGAGTCTGGCCTGCCTAGCAAATTCATGTGCAGCACCAGTTCCTGTGCCGCCACCAAGTCCTGTGAGCAAGATTACTAATTCTACTGGCTCCATAATCTTGCGAACCACAGCAGAAACACTGCGCATTCGCTGCTCTGCGAGTGGCGGCAGTGCAGCGCATCCCAGTTGGTCAACAACGGTGCCTAATCTCAATATACGACCCGATTCTACAGCCGCAAAACTATCGTCGTCAGCATCAACTAGGAGCACATCGGCTTCAGAGTTACACTTTGACCATGCCCCTTTAGCCCACGAACAGCCCAGACTGCCGACCCCAGCTATCAGAATCTGTGATGATTCCATCATATGCCGCTATGAATGATGCTCAATGAACTTTCGCTAATCAATCTATATACCTAAGATACCTTCTGCGAGAATCTCTTGCCCATGCATTGTCTGGCTCTATCTCCAGCACGCGGTCATAGTATTCCACAGCGGTTTCAAACTCCGACAAATAGCGTCCATACAGGTGCCCAAGATTTGATAGCACAGGGATACAATCTGCATCAGATTCGAGCATTTCGAGCAATAATCGCTCGGCATTTCCGAGATCATTCTTCAACATCATTTCCTCAGCTTTTTCTAAATTTGAAAGTTGTAAAACTGACAAATTGTAGGTATTCTCAAATGGCGTTGACATACGGCTCAATTTGGGTAAAAACTCCCCATTATTGAACTATGCCCATCACAACGATTTTAAGACGGTTTTCGACCTATATAAGGTCGGGCAAAAACGAGGCACTGCGGATTAATCTGACCACTAAATTTGGTAATGTTTAAAGGGTTCACACCGGTGGCATAATTAACTGGGTGTGTCAATGCTGCGCAAGCCTAACACAAATCGCCTTGCGCTAGGTGCTTTGCTGGTTATTTTATTGGCACTTCCTGGACTCGCATCTTCCTACCACGGCGGCATTGGTGGCCAACAAATTAATGCCGGGGAAACCATCGATGATGTCGCAAAGGAAGGTTGTCTTTGCCACAACGGAGTAGCCGATAACACGGTCCAGATAATTCTTGACGATGTCCCCTACGCTTGGGAATCTGGCAACACTTACGAATTGAAGCTACAAATAATTGGCGGCCCTGCAGCAGCCAGCCCATGGACTGCTGGCTTCTCGATGCGAGTGTCTGACGGCGTTCTATCTGGCGAGAATTTACAAAACTGGGAAGAAGACCCTACTACACTCACCCAAACTGAAGCTGCCGCCGGAGGTGATGACAGAATGTGGATTTTGTCGTGGGAAGCACCAGTCGCTGAAACAGGAGTAGTCGACTTTTGGATAACTGGCAACTCAGTTAACGGAGATCAAGGCCCTGGACCCGAAGACAAGTGGAATCAACTTATCTTCGCTCTTCAGGAAGGCGACGAAAAAACTGCAGCAATGGGGACTAGAACATTATTTGCTGGTGACGGCAATGTCAGCCCACCTGCACCAAAAGAAACCGGAGTAGACCTGAAACACATGGGTGCTGAGTTTAGAGCGCACGTGCTTGGACTGCTTGGTTTTGGCGCTGTTTTAGCAGTGGTCTTGTTTGCCGGACTCATGCTTAGATACAGTTTCTCATCGTCGTACAAAGGCAGAAGTAACCAATTACGCTTGCGCTACAAGATACGCAGAAGAGGTGATCAGTGATGGATGATACAATTACCAAACTATTGAGAGGTGTTGCAAGTGGAGACATTAGCGTAGACGACGCTCGTAAGTCGTTGGAGGATGCATCACTCACTGAAGAGCAAATGGAAATGGCCATTGACAAAGGAGTGTTTACCGAAGCAGATATGGGCTCGGTTGTCAGCGCAAAACTGGCACCCTCAGGAGCATCTTACCTCACCATGTTTTTCTTCATTTGGGGAATTTTTTGGTCGTGTTATTGGATGTTCTCCCTAATCTACGGACTCGCCAACGACTGGGACCAGAGGCAACTCGCATTCCATCTAGCGATAGGAGTAACAACTCTGATTCTAATGGGTTTGGTCTACCTAAGATTCATTTTACCGGATACTATTATCGTAAAACACGCAATAAACAAATTCATCCCTGAGCATCAGAAAGATTGGAAAGAATACAAGGTTTGATCAGAAATGGCTAGAGAATACAATCTGAAACCCGCCCCGTCATTAGACGATGGCGACGGCATGATTGGTTCTAGTAAAGTTATCAACCGTCGTCAATTCTTGAAATATGGTTTCAATACTGCAACCGGAGTACTGGCTGCGTCTCTTGGCGTCCTCGGCTTCTCGGCAATCCTCTTACCACCAGGCGCCGACTCTGGTGGAAGCAACAACGGAGTAATATTTTGGGCCAAAGGTCGGGAAGACGAAGCGTGGTATGGTGCCAAGCACGAACTGCCGATGACCAGGAAAGACTTTGTTGACGAAGCAGCAAAGTCATCCACAGGGACCGCCGGTGCGGCTGGAATCTGGGCTGGAGTGCCTGTAATTGTTGTTTATGTAGACCACACGAAGAATAAAGATTTGCCGGATTCAAGCGGCAAGGCAAGGTTCCAACTGATGGAAGGATATGACGAAACAGGAAAGCGCATTGGACACTTTGAGGACATGTCTGACCTGGACCCTAGAATATTCCCGAGTGATAACCTAGTAATAATCTATGGACGCTGTACGCACTTATGTTGCATACCTGGGTGGCAGTTGGTTTCTAATTCATTCACTGACGACTCATGGACGCCAGGCGGAACTGATGATGGTGGAACCAAATTATTCTGCATCTGCCACTCATCAAGATTTGATCCCACCGCTTTGGAGATGAATTCAAACAGAAACCGTGCTAATGGCGCCACATTTAACTATGCCGGCATAAAAGTTTCTGGTGGGCCAGCCCCGGTGGGTTTGCCGATTATTCCGGTGCAGATGAATGGTGATAACATTGAGGGAATTACAGACTACCTCGATTGGTATACGTATTGTGATTGAGGTGAAGAAATGACAACAATGTTTTGGATTCTCTGGTTTTTCATAGCCTTCATCATTGTTCTTGTGGCATTTACTCTACGTAAAGAAAACGAAGAAATGCCGCGCCGAGAGATTCTACGAGCCGTTGAGTCAACTGGTAGAATGGGTTTCGCAGAGCGTTCGTTCCTGTGGGTATTCTCCTGGCTGGATACTAGGTTTAGGATTCAAGACTACTGGAATATGTCAAAAGGTGCGTATTACAACATGCACCGACAGATGCCGCTGACCCATGCAGAAAAATACAAGCTGAGAATTATTTGGTATTGGTATCCACTATACTGTCTCGGTGGAATCTCTTTCCTATCGTTCATAATTCTAGTCATGACTGGGACTGTATTGGGGATTTACTACGTGCCGGGCGGCGAGGGAATCCCCTCTCCGGCATATCTAAGCATGCAATACATAATGACCGAACTGCCATTTGGTTACATCATCAGAGCCGTTCACCATTGGGGGACTCACTTCATGGTAGCCAGCGTTTTCTTGCACATGTGCAGGGTATATTTCACCGGTGCATATCGAAATCCAAGAGAACTGAACTGGTTGATTGGTGTTGCTCTTATGGCTCTGACAATTGTGTTTGGATATTCCGGTTATCTCTTACCGTGGGATTCACTGGCTTATGGTGCAGCAGTCATCGGAATTAACCTGGCAAATTCCAGTCCACTAGTCGGCAAGCAAATCGCTACTCTGTTATTTGGCGGTTCAGCACTTACTCCAAGAACAGTTACTCGAATGTATTTCATTCACGTTTTCATTCTGCCAGTGACTGTCACTGCATTAATTATCGTTCATTTGTTTATAGTTTGGGTGCAAGGGATTGCGGAGCCACATTGAATTTTGGGTGAATTAAATGGGACTAGTAGAGAATCTCGGAAGAGTTGCGTCATCCTACATGGATGAAAAAGAAAGACTGCAGACAACGGGAGAGAAGCGTAAACGAACTAGAATGGGGCACGGATTCTGGCCGCATGAAGTACTTAGAGACGTATTGATTTTTGCTTTCATGGGAGCTGTCCTACTATATTACGCGTGGATAATCCCGCCACCACTCCACGGTGCGGCAGACCCCTATGCACAAGCAGGTTTCGTTTTCCCTGATTGGTATGTATTGTTTTCATACGGTTATTTGAGATGGGGTGAATATCTCCCGCAGTTTACCGTGCCGACAGGTTTTGTCGGTGATATCTTTGGCCAACCCGTGTTCCCATGGAACGCTGCTTGGTGGGGTGCTGCCCTAACAGGAATCCCGGTAGGTATTTTGGTCTTACCACCGTTTTTGGGCGGAAGGGAAAAGCGACCCGTCGAAGACCCATGGTTTGCCGCTGCTGGCGCAGTCTATCTTGCACACATATGGTTTATCTCAGTGTTTTCGATCAACATTTTCCTAGAATTATACCATAAAAATAGATCTGATTACTGTAAGTTAGACAGCCACGGAGACCTATTGTGCGGGGTGAGAGAACCATGGTTAGCGGAAGCTTTCAATGCTCTACCTTGGCTCATGACCGGTGTTTTCTTATGGATTTGTATATATTTTGGCGCCCGGATGGTGCTAACTAAAGCATGGGGCTCTGGATTCACACCAGGACATGCCAAACAAATCTTAGTCGGTGCTCTAATTCTATCTACCGCAGCAACTGTTGCTACCTGGGATGTTTACGACAAAGGTTTCTGGGGTGCAAAAGGACTTGGCACCATTGCAGATTATACTGAACTCGAGGAGATGCGGACCCAGCCAGTGGACATACATGTGCACGATACCAATGAATTTACTGATGAATTTGGTTGGTCTGATGATGGCATAGTTCCTACAGCAGCATGGCTTGATTGGGTCATATATCAGCCTGGCCAACAGGTAATAATCGACTTTGCCGATGCTAACGGCCACCAAGATCCGGCTAATGGAATCAATGCTGCGGAAAACTCAACTGTCTTAACTGCTGAAGATGCTTGGCGCTCCGCTGGGACTTTCACCATCACAGAGGACCCAGTCCACTTCCCTGAAGGCCATCATGAATCGGTGAGTAAAATCACTACTGATATCGCCTGCGAACACAGAGCAGAAGAAAGAAAGATCAACGATGTCAAAACCGAGACAATGATAAGCAGCACAATGGTAGTTTACAACGCTGATGACGAGATAGTTTCTGAATTTTCTAACTGTGCTGGCGCGTCCCTAGACTTGCCTGTGGGAACATATACCTACGAATTTGATGTCGTAATATCCGGGCCGTTGGCACTTAATGACACCATGATGAAAGAAATGGGTCTGGAAATCATTGCCTTCCAACCACTGTTGGTTTGGTCTAACTCAGCGCCAGACGCGTTGCAAGGGAAGACTGTTAACTTGAGCAACAGTGTCGAAATGGCTCTTGGCGCTGGCAGTTTTGATGAAGTCAACAATCCGAGTTACCACATGAACCCCAAAAGCCTAGATGCAAAATTGATTTATGCAATGTTTATTCCATGTTTAACATTTGGTGCAATGGTATTTATCCTGTTGAGGTCGATGGCTAGAGGATATGAATTCGAGATGAACAAATGTTACGGCTGTGATTTGTGTGATGATGCTTGTCCAGTTCGCTTGTTTAATGGTGGTGACAAGCTCAACATCATTTACAACTCTTGGAATAACGAAGACGATGGTGTCCCGTTGTATTCGTGTTTAACCTGCACAGCGTGTACCAACGCCTGTCCACAACTTGTTGACTACGACTCATATGTTGACATTAGAAGAGGTTTGATTGTTGGTGGACCACAAGCTGAAATCCCTCACACCGTGTTACAAGCGGTGCTTGCTGCTGAAGCGGAGGAGGATGCTAACGCAGATTTCATGGCTGTTGAAGACTACCCGATTGAGTCTAATGTAGGATACTACCCTGGTTGCGTCGACTATTTAGACCAAGAGATGGTCTTCTCACACGTCAATGAGGGCGAGATGAACTTAGGCGATGCAACAACCTCGGCATTTACCATCTTTGATGAGATTGGAGTTGATGTGTCATACCTCGGACGAGATTTCTTGAAATGTTGTGGTCACGATCAAAAATGGCAGGGTCTGACTGAAGTATTTGATAAATTAAAAGCATACAATCAAAAGAAAATACACCAGTCTGGAATTGACACCTTGGTCTCATCCTGTGCCGAATGTTTCAGAACATTTGCCAGAGACTACGAATTGGAAGATGTCAAGGTCATGCATACCACCGAATTCCTCCTAGAACAAGGCTTCGACATGAATCTCAAGGTCGAAGAAGAAACCACTGTTACTTACCATGACCCCTGTAGACTTGGTAGGCAAATGGGAATTTACGAAGAACCTCGTGAATTGATTCAATCCGTAGAGGGTGTTAGCATCGTTGAGATGGAACACAGTGGAGAAGACGCAATGTGTTGCGGTGTGTCAAGCATGATGTCATGTAATGAGAACGCAAGAGCGCTAAGAGTCGCACGAATGGAAGAAATCAAATCAACTGGTGCTGATACCATGCTCACCTCGTGCCCGAAGTGTGTTTCTCACTTCGAATGTCTGAAGTTCGAAGGCGATGAGCGCTATGCAGACATCAAGATTCTCGATGTTGTTTCGTTCCTTGCACAACAGATCAATGAAAAGAAAGACAAGATTGGTCAAGATACTGCTTTAGTTGTCGAAACCGAAGCTTGACTACTCTGATATTCACTTCGACTTTTTCTTTGTTGGCCCCTCACTAGAGTCACTCATTCCTATGATTTCGTAGTTAGAAGGAAATAAAGCTACAGCAACACCTCCCAGCATTGCCATCAATCCCCAAAAAAACATCTGCCTGACAAACAGCATTTCCAGTGCCAACACGCACAACAGCAGTCCACCTATGTTAGATGTCCAGACTAAGGTCTTGAAGGTCGACAACGGTACTCCGGTAGTCCCCGGTTTTCTATATGGCCCAAACTCACCACCAAAGCGTTGAGCATCGTTCTTTGCTTCACTTTTACTACTCATAACAGTCATCACCTGTCAATCATAGATATTGCATCAGTCGGACAGGCAAGGACACACAAACGGCAACCAGTGCAAGCATCTCTAATGATTTTCGCTTTCCTATTTGATTCTACATTCATCAAAGGGCTTCGCATAGCGACTTTATACAGTTGGATTGCATCATCATCACAAACAATATCACATTGGTCACATCCAATGCATTGTTGTTCTTTCACAAAAGCAACGGTATTTTCACCACCTTTGATACTGGAGTGCTGGACGCTACGCTGACGATTAAGCGACGTCCTTATGCGCAAGGCTTCTTGCTGCCGACGCAATTTCAACTCCTTCGCACTCGTCATCTGGTTGACCCTAGGGGGTGCTTCTCTTCAAACTTAACGACTGTTGTGTTAACGAGTAAGTCCCCTAAGCAATAAAATGCGCCTACCAAGAGAGGTGGATTCCATGCGGTCAGGCCAGTCCAAGGGACATCATTAGACCATGTCCAATTGCCAAGTTGAGTACCCACGATTTCCATCACTAGCGCTGCCCATGCCATGGATGCATAAAGACGAGGTTGTGGGCCGAATTTGGTAAATAACAACACAAGTAATAGCAGAAATACCGCAGAGGTATCGCTACCAACAATAACACCATAGGCCACCATTGGAATAAATGGCATCAGGATCGGTATCGCTAGTTTTTGCTCAAATTTACTAGCTATTATACGCCCTAGATCAAACAAAAAATAATGACCTGCCGGTACAAATAGCGGCATTAAACCGCGTTGATATTCATATATCTTCCAAACCTCGCTAAAAAATAGTTCCATGGGTGTCGCAAAGGCAAGAACCGTTAGCATCTCAATACGCTCTTTACGGTCTGTTGATTTGTAGATAGCAAAAAATACCGACCAACACCAAATGTTTACCGGCCATTCCGCTAGCTTGTCTGGTAATAGACCACCACATGCTGTGGCTGAAACCCATAAACCAATCAGTATGGTTAGTGAGTACAACCAAGCCCTGGCCATGATTATACCAAACCAATAAGAGTGATATTGCTTTGCATGAAATCTAATCACGATAGTTTGAAAATTCCTTACCCATAGCAAGCATAGATAGTTCGGCAACTAAAGCGTGCCAACTGTGTGAGTTTTCTCCATAGAGATGTCCTGCCTCTGCATGGCTTTGGAATGTTGAACTAGGAGAATTTAGATTTTCAATATCACTTTTCTTTTCATTCACTCGATAGAACCATGACGCTGCTTGACCATCGACCAGATAAACCACTGGTTCAACGGGGCCTCCATCCTCGGTTTTCAATCTGGTTGGAACCCCCTCCTGGATTAGAAAATTTTCCACATCAACACCACCTTTTGAATACATGAGTTTATTCATTTTTCGATTTGATAATGATAACAGTTCCTTGCCACTCTTCACCGATAGTATTCCAAGACCGTATGTTCCGCTGTCATTCTTGATGAAGACTACTGGCTCGCGCTCAATAGCCATCGAGTGGTACTTTTGTTTTATTTTATCAATGAATTCATCAACCTCAGCAGCCAACTCAATACGGCACGATTCTCTATCGAGACATTTGTCTTTTGATACAAACCAATCTGTCATCAAATGCCACGGCTCAATCTCCAACATTTCCGCAATCTCATGGACGTACTCGCTCAGCGCTTCGTAATGGTGTGACTTCTTCCTTTGGTGCCAGCCCATTATTGGCGGGGGTGATACGCGGGCAGATGTCAGCCCTGGAACAATTCCTTCTGTTAGGTCATTATTGAGCAAAATCATGTCAGGTGCGACCCCATCGACAACTATACTTTCTTCATCTCCAACCTGAATTATTGAAACATAGTCTAAGTTTAATGGACCAGAAATACCAGCCAAAGAACCATGCTCAGCGAGTTCTGGTGAACCAACTGTACACCTGAAACCTGCTTTTTCGATGAGTCTTTGCAAGGTGGTTAGATTTTCAACATATGCCGCATTTCTCGTGTGTGATTCAGGGTATAGGTGAACCCACTCGCAGTTTGTATCGCGCCTCCTAATGTGATTCTTTAGTAGGGCTGAGATATGTTGCTCGTCTTCTTTAGCTATGTTATTAAAACCAGCGGGAAAGTGATTTGCATCGACTACGGCGATCTTCCATCCAGCATCTCTGACATCCACACTACCATAAATCGGAATGGGTACTTCTTGACGCTTGGCGTTCATCCATTCAGTAATAATCTGCCTCTTGGCTTCAACCAACTCATTCAAATCACTTAGATTCATGATATAACCTCCTCTATTAATGATTCTATAGAATAATTTTGACGGCGGTGATGGGGCTCTATTATGTGTAGTGCCTCAAACAATCCAAGACCTAAAGCCATGTCTGGTTGCTTCTGCAATACTCTGGTGAAATTCGAATAGTGATTTGCTAACTCTTGTGAATAGTTGGAATATTCACTCAAGAATGACTTCAATTGGTTGGGAGAGGTTGCGGTTCCGGCCGGTAATTTTGGCCGGTCTGTAATATGACTGGGCAATCCTGTCAATCTTGCAGCGCTGCGCAGGGCCGCTTTTTCCAAACCGACATTTGGTAGTCGCCACTCTTTTGGTAAACGATATGCTTGCTCGCGGTGGAATTTGCCCAAAAACGGCACTCTTACTTCAAGGGAATGTGCCATTGAATGACGATCAACCAACCTGAGTTGAAAGTTACTCAATTGTCCACGCTCTAACTCAAAATTTAACATATCTTCTAAATTGTTGGTATAATCCTCTGGGTGTAAACTGTTGTCAAAGTAGCACTCATTGGTTGGGAGTTGCTTGGCAATAATCTTATCACTTATCGAACTATTAATTGATTTTAATCGCTCCAAAACTAATTGCCTGTGTTTGCCAAGTGATTTGTAGCGAGGATAACCAGCGTGAATTTCATCTGCTCCTTGCCCGCATAGTCCGACTTTTACCTGCTTCCTCATCTCTTGGAATAACGGTTGAAAGAAGAGTACTGATACGTCCAAATCCTCGCCATACCATGACAATTTTGGAATATCTTTGATGAATATCTCGTCATTCATAATCTTTTGATGATGAACCAAATCAAGCGATTTAGCCACTTCTTCAGCGGCAATCCAGTCAGGGTTATCCTCACTTTCAGCCACAGTCCAGCAAGCTGGTACTGGTTGGCCTTCACGCCCTGCAGCTTCACTAGCAACTGCAGCAACCAAGGATGAATCTAAACCACCCGACAGAACAATTCCCACTGGAACATCGGCCATCAAACGTTCTTGCACACTAACAGTGAACGATTCTAGTAGTCTACTTGCATCATCACCCGGGCTCCAACTGTGTTGCGGATTCAGTTTTTGACGTTCGAAATTAGTCACTGAATCCAAGTATGGCTGTGACATACTGTCTAGACGCCAAACCTCAGCAGTTCCGGGACGAACTTGGTGAACATCAGCGATCAGTGTTGAGGCATCCATAGTATACTCCCACGCCAACCTTAACGCAAGAGAAACTTCGTCTAATGCTGGAGTGTATGATTCATGAGCGTGAAATGCCTTAATCTCGCTAGCGAATAACAGACTACCATCGACAATTGAGCGAACTAATGGTTTGATTCCTAAACTATCGCGAGCGAGAATCAATTCCCCATGTTTCGCGTCCCAAAGGGCGAAACTGAACATCCCGTTCAATTTGCTAATCCAAGTTTTATGGTTATCACCACCACCCTTCATTTTGAAGTCATGGTAAAGTGCCAGTATAACTTCTGAATCACCACCAGTTCGCCACTGATAGTTCAATTTGTCACGCAATTGTAGGTGATTATAAATCTCGCCATTGACGATAATTACACAGTCATTGCTACCTGTTATTGGTTGACTGCTGCCAGCTAGGTCCACTATTGATAGCCTAGTGTGTCCGAGGGAAATGTTTGCATCAGACCATACGCCGCTGCCGTCTGGACCACGGTGAGCGAGAATACCAATCATGCGATTTATCACAGATTCATCCGGCGATGCGAACATCCCAGAAATACCGCACATATTCACTTGTTAGCGATTGTTTATTTGAAGAATCGCTTTTCGCCGTTGATTACCACAAAGGGTAGGCAAACATCGCTACTGCAAGAAGGATTATCGACAAGGCGTAGACGAAATAATATGCCCCTTGAGGCGGCTCGGAATATTTACTGTCGTTCTCATCCATCGTGCTCATCCTACGCTACACTAAACTGCATTTTAACATATTGAAAATTCACATAATAGCAAAGAACGGCTCAAGTATTACCACTGCTGCTAGTGGGATAAGTAACATAGTAGCGTTATCATCAATATAACGCAATCTCGGAGTCTCGCTAATGACTGCTATCGGCGCAGCAATTAGACAGACTAACAGTGGGGTATCAAACAAGTACCAGCAAGTCAGCCAAATACCCAAAACTAAAACACAGGCATAGTAAACCACAGACTTAGAATCAACACCTCGTCGTCGCAGTTCACCCATGAATGGATCTCCAAACGTCAGCGAGAATATCAGTGGATAAGCATACTCCTCAGTTGGTGTTATTAGAAATACCATACCAATCGCTAAAGCACCCCATGCAAGCGCAGACACCTGCTTTGATTCATATTCTCGCTGTCCAAATACAGTAAATCCTAGTTTCAATCTTGCACTCTCACCCAAAACCGCTACAATAACAATCGCTGCAACAATTTCGTCCAAAGTCATACTTACAGATTCAGCAACCTCTGGCCCTAATTCAAAATACAATATGGGTAATATACCCATAGCAAGATGAAAAATTCGCCTAAATATGTGGCCACTCATGCCACCAACTGATAGATCTACCGGATTGGTCAATTCGACTTGTTCGCTCATTTATTCCCCACCTAGTAGGCTGATGGCATCATCGATGGAAATTGAACCTGCCGCCAGAGATGATAGAACATCATCCAATTTTGGCGACTCCAGAATTTTGCGCTCATAATGCGCCAGCAGTCTTTCGCGCCAACGTGCTCTTTCAGAACGACCCGAACCTGGTAAAGTAAGTAGAACCTCTGCAGCATCAAACACGCCTGTTTCCTCCAACGCTGAGGTTAGCATAACTGGCGGTGCCTCGCCTTCACCTAAATGATAAGACTCGCGCAATTCTTCAGCG